>CAJXTM010000248.1 GCA_913061385.1 uncultured Rhodopirellula sp.
CGAGATCAGCCTCGGTCTCGTGGGCTCGGAGATGTGTATAAGAGACAGCTCTGGTATTGTTAGCCAGCACTGACGCGGGGGAGAACGTTCCCATCGGCCCTGAGGTCGGCGGGAACGAGTCAATAATCCTGAGTGACATTTCACCCTCGACCCCTGCAAAGGTTCGGGGGTTTTTTCGTATCCTTACACACGCGGTCGCAGAGACATCACCGCGGACCGATTGAAGAAAGTTCAAAATACCGATGAATTTGAATCCGATCCAGATTTACGACACAACCTTGCGAGACGGATCACAAGGCGAGGGCGTCAGTTTTTCTTTACAAGACAAGCTGAATATCGCCAGACGTTTGGCAGAGTCGGGCATTGATTTCATTGAAGGTGGGTATCCACTATCAAACGAAAAGGATGTCGCATTTTTCGAGCAAATCCGAGATTACGATCTGGGAAAATCGCAGATATGTGCATTTGGCATGACGCGCCGCAAGTCCATGAAGGCAGAAGACGATCCAGGCATGCAGGCCTTGGTTCAAGCCCAAACGCCCTGCATCACGCTGGTGGGTAAGACCTGGGACTATCACGCTACCGAAGTTCTCCGCGTGACCCTCGACGAAAACGTGGACATGATTGGCGAGAGCGGTGAGTTTCTGGCCCGCCATGCACAGCTCATTTATGACGCTGAACATTTTTTTGATGGCTTCAATGCAAACCCTGACTACGCGATCAAGACGCTCATCTCAGCCGCATCCGCAGGTGCAAAGTGGCTGGTCCTGTGTGACACCAATGGGGGTACCCTGCCCGAGCGAATAGCAGAAGTGACTCATAAGGTCGTATCCGAGTTGTCAGACTATGACACCTCGGTGGGAATTCACACACACAACGATGGTGAACTTGCTGTCGCGAACTCATTGGCCGCCGTTGACGCCGGGGCGTTGCAGGTGCAGGGTACCATCAACGGAATTGGCGAGCGTTGCGGAAACGCAGATCTCATCTCGGTCATCTCAAACCTTGCTCTCAAAAAAGAAGGCTACAGCGTTCTTGGTGGAAAACCATTGACTCACCTGACTGAGCTAAGTCGTTACGTTTACGAAACGGCAAACCTACAATGGAAGAACGGTCAGGCATTTGTAGGTCAGAGTGCTTTTGCTCACAAAGGAGGGATGCATGTCCACGCCATCAACAAATCCTCCAAAACCTATGAACACATCGATCCCGCTCTGGTTGGGAATGAGCGGCGGATCCTCGTCAGTGAACTGTCAGGCCGGAGCAACATTGTTGCGATAGCTACCAAGCACAACATTGACGACAATCGGGAACTAATGGACAAGATCCTGAACGAGGTCGTTCGCCTCGAGAACCAGGGTTACCAATTTGAAAATGCTGGTGCCTCATTTGATCTGCTTGTAAAACGGATCGCCGGAACCTACACCTCACACTTTTCACCGATCAAATACCGAGTAGTGGCAGGTGATCGAAGCAGTGACCAAAAGCACGTTTTCGCAGAAGCCATCATCAAACTGAAAGTCCGCGAAACGCTGTGGTTCGACGCCGCCGAAGGACATGGCCCTGTCAATGCCTTGGACGCGGCACTCAGGAAAGCACTGATGGATGTTTACCCCTCTCTTGGCGACTTGCACCTGATTGACTACAAGGTCCGTGTTGTCGATTCCGGTGCGGGAACAGCCGCATCCATCCGCGTGAACATCGAAAGTGGTGACGAAGAAGAAACTTGGGGCACCATCGGTGTCAGCGAGAATATCATCGAGGCGAGTTGGCAAGCACTCGTCGACTCAGTGGAATACAAGTTGCACAAAGATGAACTGCCGCTCGGCGGCAATTAAACACACAAAAGTTCGCGGCACGAGCTCGCCGACTCAAATTCTCCAAACAGAACCTAGATCTCAACAAGACGACTGATGAACGAGATTCCTGACCGTTTTGATCACGCAAATGCTGCGAATCGTATCCTGCAAGCATGGAGCGATGCAAAATGCGCACACGCCGAAGTCAATCCTGACCGAAAGCCATTCACCGTGGTGATTCCACCTCCCAACGTGACAGGTGCGTTGCACCTGGGCCATGGTTTGAACAATACCTTGCAGGATATCGTCGTACGTACTCGACGAATGCAAGGCTATGAGGCCCTCTGGATGCCCGGAACAGACCACGCCGGCATAGCAACGCAAGCCGTTGTTGAACGTCGACTCAAAGAAAATGAGAATCTATCCCGCCACGACCTGGGGCGAGAGGGGCTGGTCAATCGTATCTGGGACTGGAAGGCACAATACGAAAAACGCATTCTGGGACAGCTCAAGCGAATGGGGTGCAGCTGCGACTGGGATCGCCTGCGTTTCACCTTGGACGATGTCTGTGCAGCCGCAGTTCGCGCGACGTTCTATGATCTGTTCAGCAAACGCATGATCTATCGTGGCAAGCGTCTGGTGAACTGGGACACTTTCCTGCAAACTGCAGTCAGTAATGACGAAGTTGAAAATGTTACCAAGAAGGGACATTTCTGGCACTTCACATATCCCGTTATCAATCCAAAGAGTGGCGAACCTGCCCAAGTCGAGATCGCGACCACGCGTCCGGAAACCATGTTGGGTGATGCAGCTGTTGCAGTTCACCCCGACCCTGCAAAAGCATTCGGGAAAATTGAACTAGAAATCCAGCAGAAGATTGCAGACGCAACTGACAAGGAAAAGATTGAACTGCAAACCCAACTGGACGCACTCCAAACCAGACGCGAGGAGATGCTTCCGCATCTAGAGCAACTGCGAGATATGGCTCTTGATGGCCGAAAGCTAATGCTGCCGTTAATGAATCGCGAAATCCCATTGATCGCCGATATCTGGGCCAAACCAGAACTGGGAAGCGGCTGCGTGAAGATCACACCTGCACATGACCCCAATGACTACGAAGTTGGGTTGCGTGCCGCACTTCCGATGATCAACATCCTGAATCCAGATGGGACAATCAACGCGGAAGGCGGAAAGTATCAGGGCCTAACTATCCCACAAGCACGAAAGCAAGTGGTAGCCGATCTCGAAACCCTAGAATTGCTGGGCGAAGTCGAGGATCGTGAAATTGAATTACCGCACAGTGATCGAAGCAAAACTCCCATCGAGCCGTACCTTGCCGATCAGTGGTTTGTCGCGATGGGAGAATTGGCGCAGTCTGCGATGGACGCAGTCGCAGACAATCGTGTGCAAATATTCCCTGAACGCTATCGCAAAGGTTACCTCGACTGGCTCGGAGAAAAACGTGACTGGCCAGTAAGTCGCCAGTTGTGGTGGGGGCATCGCATTCCTATCTGGTCCACCAACGGGTTGGACGAAAGTGCTGCCAATGATGTCGTAGCCCAGCTATCAACGATGCCGGCACATGAAAACGGTGACCTGCAATTTCATATTGATAACCGTGAGGAAGGAACGCTTAGTGTTTATGTCTGCATCCGCCAGGAAGACACAGCGGTTGAGTCAGCCGTTGAGTCAATGGGTCTCACGCGGGACCCTGACGTACTCGACACCTGGTTCTCATCGGCATTGTGGCCGCACAGCACACTTGGCTGGCCGGAGAAAACGGCTGAACTGGAATACTTCTATCCGACAAGCACGCTCATCACATCGCGTGACATCATCACCCTGTGGGTAGCCCGCATGGTACTGATGGGTTTGAACAACATCGGCGAGATTCCATTCAAGGAAGTCTTCATTCACCCCAAGATCTTGGATGGGCTCGGGGAAACCATGAGCAAAAGCAAGGGCAATGGTGTCGACCCAATCGATGTCATCGACAAGTTTGGCCCTGATGCGTTGCGTTTTGGACTGGCTCGAATCGCGACCGACACGCAAGACGTTCGAATGCCGGTTCAATATGAATGCCCGCATTGCGAAAAGCTAATTGACCAGACCAAGAAGAACCGGTCATTGCCAAAACTGGAGTGTCCGAGCTGCCAAGGTGAATTTTCAACCCAGTGGGCTGAGTCAGAAGAGGACAAAACGCTTCCAAAAGGAGCGGTTGTAAGCGAACGCTTCGAGACAGCACGAAACTTCGTCAACAAACTCTGGAATGCCGCCCGATTTGTGCTGATGAATATGGAGGACTATTCACCACAAACCGTCGCAATCGACGACCTGCCGCTGGAAGATCGCTGGCTATTGAGTCGCTTGGCAACCGTCACCCAACAAGTCAGCGACGGTATCGACCACTACAAATTCGCAGAAAGCACGCGGGTTCTTTACAACTTTGCGTGGGACGAATTCTGCAGCTTCTACGTTGAGATCGCGAAACCACGACTAGCTGACCCCGACAAACGTGCGCTGACACAGGCTGTCATGGCACATGGTCTTGATACGCTCCTAAAACTGCTTCACCCCGTCATGCCCTTTGTGACGGAAGCTATCTGGGAGTGCCTGAATGAGGCCGCACCGGAACGCGGGATCCCGAACCCCGCACCATCACCCAAGTTTGTGATGACAGCCCAATGGCCAACTACCATTCCCGCGCATCACGATGAGTCCATTGAACGTCAGTTCGCTGAATTCCAGGAGGTTGTTGGCGCCATTCGAAAGATTCGCGCGAGTCAGAACATTCCTCCACGCGAGACAGTTCCCGTTTCCATTCGCTGCAGTGATTCGTCACTCGCCTTATTGCAACCCATGGTTAGTTACTTTGCGAGCCTTGCCGGAGCGGATGTAGTGGAGATCGGTGCCAAAGCAACCGCATTCGAAACTGACGCCCCACTGGCGCTTACTTCGATTGACGTCGACGTCCACGTCGATCTTGAAAAGTTCATTGATGTCGAAGCTGAACTTGCACGACTAGAAAAGCTGAAGTCACAGCTTGAAAAGCAGATCAACGGTAAACAACAAAAACTTGGCAACGCAAATTTCGTTGCCCGTGCACCTGCAGATGTTGTCGCGAAAGAACGTTCCTCGTTGGCAGATCTCAAAAAGCAGAGCGAGTCCGTCGATGGTGACATCCAACGACTGCGCAAGAAATCATCGTAATTACCGCAACTCACTTTGGCGATTTGCGACCAGAATTCAATCGCAAATCCCCAGGTGCGATATTCAGTTACCAACAACACGGCCAGACCAATCGAATCTCATGAACACGCACCCATCACTTCCTTACGGAGCAACGAATCGATGATGCAACTTGGTTTTGTTAGTGCTATCGTGCCGGACATGTCACTCGAGGCCGTCTTTGCCACAGCAGCCGAAATTGGCTATGAGTGTGTCGAGGTCATGTGCTGGCCTGAGGGAAAAGCAACACGTAGATATGCCGGCATCACCCACATTAATGTCGCAGAATTAAATGACCCGTCGGTCATCGCTTACATCCAGAACCTCACTCAACAGTACGGCGTTGGAATAAGTGGACTTGGATACTACCCAAACGCGTTGTCTTGCGACGCTGCTGAGGCCCAGCAGGCGGTCGAGCACATCAATGCAGTCATCACGGCGACGTCAAAACTGGGCCTGACCCGAATGAACACATTCATTGGTCGCGACTGGACCAAAAGCGTTGATGACAATTGGCCAAGGTTCCTCGACACGTGGAAACCAATCATCAAACGCGCGGAAGATCAAGGCGTCAGTGTCGGCATTGAGAATTGTCCTATGCTATTCACTGCGGACGAATGGCCTGGCGGGAAGAATCTTGCCGGTAGCCCCGCTATCTGGCGGCGAATGTTTAATGATATTCCTAGTGATAACTTTGGTCTCAACTATGATCCCTCGCACCTTGTATTCCAGCAGATGGACTATCTGAAACCAATGCGAGAGTTTGCAAACAAGTTATTTCACATTCATGCAAAAGATGTGAGGGTTGACCATGAGCAATTAAATGACATCGGAATTCTCGCTCACCCCAACGACTACCACTCCCCCAAGTTGCCGGGCATGGGTGACGTCGATTGGGGGAAATTCTTTTCAACGTTAACAGACACCGGCTATCGTGGGCCTGTCTGCGTTGAGGTTGAAGATCGTGCGTATGAAGGAAGTGAAGACGACTGCAAATTGGCATTGGTGCAAAGCCATGATTTCCTGCGCAATTACATGCCAGGTGCAAAGCTCCAGCCGGTCAAGCCAGCATGATGTCGGCACCCACTCGCACAAACGTGCAATACGCACGAGCCACCCGCAGCTGAATACCGGAGCAAGCTTGAACCCCAAGCCATGAATGGCACAGCCGGTTTACACATTGGCCGCTCTACACATTGGCCGCTCTACACATTGGCCGCTCTACACATTGGCCGCTGCACATTGGCGGCTCTGCAG
>CAJXTM010000249.1 GCA_913061385.1 uncultured Rhodopirellula sp.
TCTACACGTAAGGAGTCGTCGGCAGCGTCAGATGTGTATAAGAGACAGTGTTTGAGGCTAAGGGCAGACCAAGCAATAACCCCTTGATCGTGCATTTGGATGATGGTGGTCATTGGTCGCGTGCTGCTGCAGAATTACCGCTGGTCGCCAATGCATTGTTGGATGCTTTCTGCCCCGGACCATTGACCGTTGTGCTGCCAAAGCTGTCAGACATTAGTGATCTTGTTACCGCAGGGCTGGACACTGTTGGTGTGCGTGTTCCAGATCATCCGATCGCCAGAGAGATTCTGCGGATTGCTGGTGTTCCCGTAGCAGCTCCGTCAGCGAATCGGTCCGGTCGTCCCAGTGGAACGACTTGGCAATCAGTTGCAGAGGATTTGGATGGACGAATTGATGCGATTTTTACGGCCGATTCGTCAAGTATCGGGATCGAATCAACGGTCGTGGATTGTAGTGGCCCAAATCCTGTCGTATTAAGGCCAGGCGCGATTACATTGGAACAGCTGCAGCAAATTGCACCGAAAACAGAAGACTTTGGCACTGGTGAAAGACACAGGGTTGCCCTGTCAGGAAAACAGCTCAATTCGCCAGGAATTCTGCATCCCCATTATCAGCCCAGTGCTGAAGTAATCATCGTAGAAGTTTTGCCCACCGAGTTGTCGATTGATATTTCGACTGCTTCGGCTTTCTGCGGGATTGAATGTGGTGCTGCAGTCGACGCCTTCGCGATGATTAAGGTCTTTGCGTCACTGGAAGACTATGCCGCGGGTTTTTACGAGTTCCTTCGTGAAGTGGATCGGCGGTCGTTCACGAAAGTGTTCGTGCAGGCTGCACCAAACGAAGGTATTGGGCGAGCATTACGCGACCGGCAACGACGAGCTGCAGGTGGTTGAAAAACATCGGGCGCTAATCTCAGTTGTAGATCTTGGCAAGTGCGAGTCATTTCCTGTCGCGGGCACCAACGAGTTTTCAGGATGGTCCGGTACAGAATTGCAAGCTTGGTAGCACTGAATAGATGTTCTGCGATGGATAGCACATGCGGTAAGCTGATTTTCGTGTCAGTGACGAGGTCGTCGCTCGTGGAAGGATGTGCTGCTCAACACAGTTGGGTTAGCGACAGGTGTTTGTTGGTTTAGGGATAGTTTTACGTACCAACGGGGGAGCAACCGGTGGCATGGCTTGTTCCTTGAAATGGCACGGTTCGGCTTCTTGGTGGCTGCTTCAATACAACCAGCGTATGAACTCTGGCTGATTTACAGCGGTGGACCTCACCGATCCGCTCACGATCCCACTCAAAGTTGGATGCGGGGCAACTTTTGGGAAATATTCCGCGGCATACCGTTCAGGCAACACACTCTTTCGGAATTCTGCGGGTCTCCCGGCATCACGCTGATTTTCATCACGAGACGCGATGCATTATATTGCTGCACGATCGGCAGTTCCGTGTAATAATGTCGCCTGAGTTCATTTCCCCTTCTCTCCCTTCCTGCATCTGAGACCCGCCCCTATGCCTAGACTGAATCGTCGCCAATTTTCTGCTGCCGCCGCAGCCACCGTAGCCACAGTTTCCATTCCAAGGGCATCGGCACAAAGCCCAAATGAACAATTAGGGGTTTGTGTCGCTGGTGTGAATAGTCGCGGAGGTGAGCATATTCGCGGATTCAATAAGGATCCACGAACTGTGATTCGTGCAATTGTTGATATTGATGAAGAGGTTGGGCGTAAGCGTGCTGAACAGGTTGCGAAGATGCAAGGCAAGGCGCCCGAGGTATTCTCTGACGTTCGTCAAGCACTTGATATGGATGGTATCGATATCTTGACCTGCGCAACTCCTAATCACTGGCACGCACTGATGGGCGTGTGGGCGATGCAGGCGGGTAAAGATGTTTACGTTGAAAAACCTGTCAGCCACAACATTCACGAAGGGCGGGCTCTGGTCGCAGCCGCAAAACGTTATGGGCGCATGTTCCAGACAGGAACTCAGTCCCGTAGCAGTGCTGCCTGTCAGGATGCGGTCAAGTTCATTGCTGATGGTGGAATCGGTGACGTGAACTTTGCCCGCGGTCTATGTTACAAGCGACGTAAGTCGATCGGGTCTCTTGGCGATTACCAGATACCGGATAACGTCGATTTCAATTTGTGGAGCGGGCCGGCCGCTTATACCGACCCCAAATTAACTCGTCAGCGGTTCCACTATGATTGGCACTGGCAGCGTCAATATGGCAACGGTGACCTTGGGAACCAGGGGCCGCACCAGACGGATATCGCCCGCTGGGGTCTCGGTTTGAATCGGCATCCCGAATCGATCATCAGTTATGGCGGCCGGTTAGGCTATCCCGCCGAACGTAAGGACGAAAACTATGTTGATGCGGGTGACACTGCGAACACGGAAGTCAGTATCTATGACTATGGTGACAAGTGCATTGTGTTTGAGACGCGGGGCCTCGATGTGTCTGAGTCGGCTGGTAAAGATGTCGAAGGCATGTTCGGCAAAAGCAAAGGTAATAAAATTGGCGTCATCTTCTACGGAACTGATGGTTATGTCGCCCAGACGCGGTACGATCTTTGCAAAGTCTTTGACAAGGACATGAAGCAGGTCAAAGAGTTCAAAGTAAGTAACGTGGGCGATGCCCACTTCGCAAACTTTATCGATGCGTGTGTCTCGCGGGATTACGGATCGTTGAATGCTGATGCGATGACCGGCCACTTGTCCGCGGGAGTGAGTCATCTTGGCAATATTTCGTATTACCTCGGTGAAAAGAACAAAGCGTCAGTTGGGGATATCAAACAGGCCTTGGCCTCGATCAAGAGTCTTGATGACAATGCTGCGACGCTGCAACGAACAGTCGAGCACCTCGAAAAGAGCAGCGTCGACTTGGCAAAGACGCCTCTGTCGCTCGGCCCTCTGCTTAAATTCGATAACGCTACTGAGCGATTTACGAACAGTGATGAGGCCAACAAGATGTTGACTCGGGACTACCGCAGTGGATTCGAGGTGCCTGCAGCCGACAAGGTTTAAGTCTGATTGTGGAATTGAAAAACGGGTGTCGGCAATTGCCGACACCCGTTTTTTTGAACAGGTCATGTGATTCAGTGAGCGTGTGACTTGGGAACTCGGGAATTTGCCGTCATTCCGCTCGTTGCTCGACTGCTTGATCAGACTTTGGCGTCAAAATCGCGGGACTTACGCGTCATCAGAGCATTGGCCTGCTCGTCGTCGATGAAACGCTCTGCCTTTGGATCCCATCGCAACTCACGACCAAGCATCAAAGCAATGTTGCACAGATGGCACGATGTCATTGTTCGGTGGTGTGACCAAACGTCTGAAATCGGCTTGCCACGATCCTCAATGCAGTCAAAGAAGTTCTTCATGTGACTGCCTGGTCGCTTACCTTTGCAGATTTTGACAATTCGTTCGTCCAGTTCTGCGCGATCGTTATCCGTCAAGGCTTGGTAAGGCTTGCCTTCGATTTTGCCGCGGTTGACAAAAATTCGGCCCTTCTCACCTTCGAACAGAATTCCGTTTCCAAAGTCGACGTTGTCGCCTTCGCGTTTGTAATGATTGTTGACGCTCATTACTGAGCCATTACCGAAAGTCAGGTCAATGTTGAACTTCGTCGCGGTATTAAACGCGTTGGGTAACGATGCTTTTCCATTGAGGAACTTTTCCCAATTGAAGTCGCTGGGGACTGCTTTGGTAAATTCTCCATTGCCCGATACTTTCACAGGACCATCTTCACCCGGTGCCAAGGCCCATTGAGCGATGTCAATGTGGTGCGCGCCCCAGTCGGTCATTTTCCCGCCAGAGTATTCGAAGTACCAGCGGAACATCCGACGTCGTTCGTTGGAATAATCCACAAGTGGGGCGGGGCCGACCCACATGTTCCAGTCGATGTTTTCAGGCGCCTCGGTGTTTTCAAACGGACCACCGGAGGGTGCACCGCCAATCGCAACGTACGCATTGACATTCTTTCCCAGTCGTCCACTTTGGACCATTGCAATCGCAGTCAGGAACTTGTCCTGTGAACTTCGTTGCTGAGTACCAACTTGAAAAACTCGACCGGTTTCTTCGACCACTTTGCGGATCTGTTTGCCTTGATCGATGGTCAACGTCAGTGGCTTTTCACAGTAGACATCGGCACCACTTTGTAGGGCCGCAATGGCGATCGGTACGTGCCAGTGATCGGGTGTACCAATCGTGACGACGTCCGGTTTTTCCTTTTCCAGCATCACGCGGTAATCGCGATAGGTATTTAGCTTGCCGCCGAAAGCCTTGTTGAATTCCTCAGCGTGGATGTCATCGACATCACACACTGCAATCATGTTGGCATGTTTTGCTGCATCCCTCGCGATTGCACCACCGCGGTTGTAGCGACCGCGACTACCACCAACACCAACGGATGCGAGACGTAGTTTTTTTGAATCATCCTGGGCAAGTGCGTCGGTTGATACGGCTATGGCAGATCCTGCTGCAGTCGCTTTGAGAAATCCACGACGTGTTGATTCCATGAGAGAGAGCTCCGGGGGGAGAGAGGTGGGGGTATGGTTATCAGCCCATAGCATAGCCGAAATGCTTGAGTGCTGAGCAAATTCTGGCAGACATGAAATGTATCAATGCTGGAGAACCTGCAGCGATATGACGGATTTCGGAGGCTGGTCCAATTGATGATGAATGTTTGATTTTTTGTATCAAGAATCCAGCAGACTTGTACCTATTGTGGGTCCCGAGGCGACCCGATTGGACAGCAGCAAAGTCGTTTGGAGAATCCGCGGTGTTTCCTGCGGACGACGTCTGTGTTGTCCATTGGGGGGGCTGTTTCACTCGCTGCTGATGAGCAGACGCGTTGCATCGGCATGCTGTACAGATGACTTGAGCTTTGGAGGCTTGCGTAAGCCTTCCCGCCAGTCGTTCGATCAGGATGCGAGCGGTAGAGGCCGGTTGGCGAGCTGTGTCCACATCGTCTGAAGTTCAGATTCACTTGGCTCTTTTTCGGAATGATCGATCAGAATCCAGGGCCTCGCTTTGCGGATGACACCTTTTTCAAGGAATTCTCCGAAGAGCCGCAGTTTGAGCGAGTCCGACGTTGATAAGTCGGTGGTGAATGGGCTGTCGTGTGGCCCCAGGAAAACTGCAGCGTACATGGTGTCGGACCGCACGATAGTGATCGGGGCAGAACCGGTTCGGTTGACCGCAGGGTCGTTTCTATCGGGCACGTCAAGGATCTCTACTGATCTGCCGTCGATCTGGATGTCGATTTTGGGGTGGGCGTCGAGTAGGTCCGTCTGGATTGAGATGGTCGGTTCAATCAGCAACCTGTGAGGCGTTGTGTCGATGGCTTCAAAGGCAATGCGAAGTGCATGTCGGTGTGAGGACTGCGGGTAATTGACGTTCCAGCTGCGGCCTCGAATGAATTGCTCATCCGCTGCCGGCAGCAACGCGTCGTCAACTGGGCTCAGGCGAACCGTAGATGCAAGGCTGGCTTCAGTTGCTTTTCGTAGGCGGATCGCATTTCCGCCCTCCGCATCAATTTTCCACTCTGTTCCCGCGTCGCGCCAGGTTGCCACGCCGAGTTGGTTGGTGATCCACATCGTGAGTCCAGAAGCGATTGGGAAGCTCGAATCGAATAGCCGAGTCGCCGGCAATGTCCGGCCGCACGCTTTTGCGTCCGGCCCTACATTGCGGAATTGAGAACGTTTAAATTCAGTCGCCAGATTTCAAGCTCACTCGCTGTACTCAGCCGAGAAGAACTCTTTACTCTGCTCTACGTCGGGTTTGATCGTGCGACTGCCTTCGTTCCAGTTTGCTGGGCAAACTTCGCCGTTCTGCTCGAAGTACTGCAGAGCTTGAACCATTCGGAATGCCTCGTCGACGCTTCTACCCAACGGCAAGTCGTTGACAACCTGATGACGAACGATGCCAGCAGTGTCGATCAGGAACAGTCCTCTGAGTGCGACGCCGCCATCGAGCAGCACGTCATAGTCACGGGATATCTGCTTGTTCAGGTCGGCAATCAACGGGTAGTCGGTTTTGCCAATTCCACCTTGATCGCGAGCAGTGTTGGTCCATGCCAAGTGCGTGAAGTGGCTGTCGATCGATACACCCAGAATCTGAACGCCTAGATCTGCAAAGTCTTTCGCACGGTCGCTGAAAGCGATGATTTCAGTGGGGCAGACAAACGTGAAATCGAGTGGCCAGAAAAACAGTAGGACGTATTGGTCCTTGTCTGTCTCTTATACACATCTCCGAGCCCACGAGACCGAGGCTGATCTCG
>CAJXTM010000250.1 GCA_913061385.1 uncultured Rhodopirellula sp.
CTACACGTAAGGAGTCGTCGGCAGCGTCAGATGTGTATAAGAGACAGACCCAGTGCTTATGACGTCACAGGATTCGATCAAGGTGAGTTTCTGTCCAATATTCACTTTAGCCACCGATTGCAGGTTGACCCGATTGTGAATCCTGGAACCGCATCGAGCCACATGCATGATTTCTTTGCCAACCCGACAACCAACGCAGATTCGACGGTTGCGTCTCTGTTGCAGGCAGATGAATCAGTTGCCAGTCCAGTAAATAATTTATCGGTTTATTGGACGCCCAGTGTGATTGACGAGGGTGCTGATGGCATTGGCGGTGATTTCCAGTATGTGACTCCGCTGGACAGTTCCATCGCCTATTATTCGATTCTGAAACCTTACGACCCAGGCCAATTGGAACCGACTCCCACAGGTTTGCAGATCATTGTTGGTGAAGGGATGCCGGATAAACGACAGTCACCTGAGAAAGTGTTCTGGAATTACATCGGTGAGTCCAAGACGTATGACCACATTCCATTGGGTGATGAATGGCGAGACCTGCCCTTGCAGGCGGTGCTGATCTTTCCCCAGTTCTGGGATGGAGAGAACTTGGATAGCCCCGATCACCAAGGGCACATGGCACACGGCAAAGGAGTTCTGGGTGGTCCGTCAACTCATCCGGTGATGTTGCCGCAATTGCAACTGCAGATTCACTACGGGCACATCCCCAACCGACTACACATGCTGGCTTCGGACTACATGACCATGAACCATGCTGACTTTGCGCCTGGGTGGAGTCTACATGCTGATCACATCCACATGCCATGGCCAGAACAGAATGCAGCAGGTGAACTGCATGATGGTTTCGAACGACGAGTCGAAGATGCGTTAAGGTTTCCGCTGTTTGCTGGCGTTGACGGTACTTCCGTGCGCAATATCCCAACTGGGGCTCAGCAGCCATTCACTGCCGTGCCCATGCCTTTGCTGGGGACGTTCTCAGCCAATGTGATGGTGGGGACTGATGGAAATGATCGAATTGAGGGGCTTGAAGGCGATGACGTGCTCAATGGTGGAGCTGGGGCTGACTTGTTAATCGGAGCGGATGGTGCCGACCATTTTGTGGTGTCGACATTCACCGATTCCACTCGCATTCATGCAGATCGCATTCTCGGTTTTGCCGGAGACGATACGCTTGATCTCAGCAGTCTTGGGTTGGTGGAAAGCGATTTGCTGCTGCAGCAGGTGGGAGGTGCGTGGCATGTGATTGCTCCCGGCCATGATTTCACGGTGATCGTTGTGACACCACAATTATCACGTGCACAAATCCTGATCTGAGTGCAATTCGCTGGCCACTCAAAACCGTGACTCAAATACGGCAGGCGGTTTTTTTAATCATGCTGCCGGCTGGTAGATGATGCCGCTACGATCGCGTCCTTTGGAATCGATTGCTCCGGTTTTTCGAAGCACATAGGCAATCTGTTGGGCGTGCCATCGAGGGCGATCAATGATCGTGGCAAGGTCGGCAGTATTGAAGTTCTGAACGGTTGCTGGCATGTTGAGAAGTGCCAGAAGATCTGCGGGTGTGCGTAGCTCAAGGGACCGTTGAATGGTTTCAAGTCGTACATCTCCCACTTTGAAATCTTTGTGCCAGCGTCGCTTCCGTTTTTTACCAGGAAGACGTAGCTGTTCGATTTCGATTAGTGGAACTTCGATGACCAGATTTGGATGCGGGAAGACGCGAGTGAAGTAGATCAGCTCATCAAAAAGTTCCAGCAAGTTTCCACGTTTGGGGCTTAGTCTGCGTGAGGTGACCGGTCCGTCGAGTTTTTTTGCTTTTGCGATTCGTGTGCGCATCACGACTGGTTTGACCACACGAAGTTGGTGTTGTTTCAGCAGATTACGGCATTTGTCACGGATTGCCGATAATGATGCACACTGTACTTCGATCAGTTCATCGTCACGTATAGCGTCAATACGATACTGACCCAGCACAACCTCGGTGCTGTCCTCGTCCTGCGCGTAGCAGCGTTTCAGCTGCTGGTGAAGTGTCGTTTCCATGACGATTTTACAGCTGGCGTCCTGCCTTGGATTGATCGGCGGTTGTTTTACTCGGGTTCGATTCCGAAATCCCGGATCGTTGTCAGTGTGTGCAGTTCAAGTCCCTTGGCTTTGAATGCTTCCTCGCCACCAGCCAAGCGATCAATGATCGCAATGACTTTTTCAACGACGAGCCCGTATTCCCGAGCGGCATCCACCGCTTTCAACGCACTGCCTCCACTTGTGATGACATCTTCTACGATGACAACTCGCTGGCCTGCTTTCACGGGACCTTCTACTTGCTTGCCCGTGCCGTGATCCTTGGGTTCTTTTCGGACCATGAACCCCTTTAGTGGCAGATTTTGCTGACCTGCAAGCGTGATGATGGAAGCTGTGATGGGGTCGGCTCCGATCGCCATTCCACCCACTGCTTCGGGCAGCGTTCCGGTCGAACGCATCACGGCCAGCATGCCCTGGGCGATCACATTGGCTCCCTGGGGATGCAGCGTGATATTTCGGCAATCGAGGTAATACGAAGCCTTTTTTCCACTGGCGAGGGTGAATTCACCTCGCTGCAGTGATTCGGTTCGGATCAATTCCAGCAACGCATCACGGTCGTATGACATCTTGGGGGTCTCTTCGTCAGATAAAGGGGAGAGAGGTAGGTTGTCGCTCCCCACAGTTTTACCGACGAATGGTCACAGATGAACCCTGCGACAGAATGCCGTACAGGTCGTCGGCGATGTCTTCCGCCAGGCTGATGCACCCGTTTTCTGTGGGTCGGGTCGGATTCGGGCTGCCATGAATACTGAGTTGGTTCCCCAAGTCCATCCAAAAATTTCCATAAGGATTTCCCGGGCTTCCCGGTGCAACGGGGTTTCCACTGCGGTTGTAGAATGTTTTTCCGGTCTGCTTGTCCTGAATCGTGTAGGAACCCTCGGAAGCGATTGGGTCGTTTCCAACGGCAATCGGGAAGCGACCTGCATAATAATCGCCCATGAAGAGAGTCAGTTCTTGATAGGTCAGATTGATCTCAGCCCGAAAAGGGCCACGAACGACTTTCAGTTCTGTGCCGGGAAGAATCGTCAGAGGATCCTGAATATCATTGATGTTGGCTAGCAGTTGCCATGGTACGTCGTAGGCTCTTGCAACATCTTGTAATGTTTCATTGCGGCTCATGCGGTGAGGCTGTTCCAGCAAATGCCGTTTAGAGTAAATGACTTCCCGAGCCAATGGGTCAAGTCGGGCCAGCATCTCGCTACGTTGTTCGCCAGAAATACTGGGGGTGTTGTAGAAAATACTCAACGTCGCCAACGCATCTTTGCGTTTGTCCTGTCGGAACTGCATGTCTGCTGTTCGAATCGCATTCGCTAATCCGATGTTCGGAGCGATCACTGCCGTGGCAGCGGCAATGTCTGAACCGCTTGCGGCAATACCTTCAGCACTCGCGGTTGCAACTCCACCAGACTGCGGTAGGGCGACCCCACTCGGTTCAAAATTCGGACTGATGTTGTTTGGGTTGGGTAACGCGAAATCATTCGCGGTCTTTGGGTAGCGATCATTCGTGTAGGCATCGGCAATATCAGCCTGGGTGGCTGCCGATGCTTCGGGCGGCAACGTGTTTCCAATGTTCGCCAGTGGAATAGGGCTGCTCGTCTGGCCTGTCAGGTTCATCGCTTGTGACGGTGAGGTATCGCCAGTCAGCGAACCGTTGCGGACGTCATTAGCGCTTCGACTTCCCAGCAGTTGGGAATCGATAGATTGTTGAATTCCTGAATCAACGAGCGGTACGCCGTTGGCGTCACTGGAGTTGCTGCTTCCACCGAGAGATTCAGGCAAGCCGAGATTCGAATCAAATGACATGTCGAGTCCCTCGTCAACGGCAAGCAAACCTTGCACGTCCTCGGGGAGAGCTTCTGGCGGCTTGGTCATGGAGACATAAGCTCCATAAATCACAGCCATCATCAACACAACTATTGCGGCGGTTTTTAACGTCTGCACGACTGTCCTCCATGACGGGAACTGATGCGATCAGATCCATCACATGTATTGCAAGTAATCCACGGTTGGGACAAAAGTTCCACTTGTTTCAGTGGGAGACTCGGCCCATCACTGGGGACATTAGCGAAACCCAGCGAGTCCTTGCCAGATCAGTTTCCCGACTTGCTGAATGGTTCGCAATCGGATTGGCAATCAACCCGGATCTTTGACAATACGCAGCTCATTCGTCGGCGATTTGGCGACACTAGATGATTTGCTTGCCAACTTTGCTAGCATGTGGCCAGTGAGCCGATCCACCGACGCCAGAGGCTCGTCGGCACGCTTCAGTTGCGATTTTCGGTCGAGCGGGCAGCCTATTTCAGCTTGACTCGACAAAGATAGCTGTCGGCCGTGATGTAGAGCGTTTTACCATCAGGGCCAAAGGTGCAGTTGCTGGTCCGACCACCGGTGATCAGTCGCCCTAGCAATTTACCTTGAGGGCTGATGACATAGATTCCTCCCGGGCCGCTGCCAAAGATCGTTCCATTTTTTGACACTGCCAGTCCGTCTGGAAGGCCCGGGAATTCCTCAATGTATTTTTTGCCGTCGAATAGGACTTTGCCTTTGCCCAGTGTCTTGTCCTGTTTGACGGGGAACGCCATCCAAATGGGACGATCAGGATCACTTTGAGCGACATAAAGAGTTTTCTCATCAGGTGAGAGTCCAATGCCATTGGGGCGTGCAAGTTCTTTGCTCACCAAGGTCAACGCTCCATCGGTGTCGAGGCGATAAACACCGCAGAAATCAAGTTCGCGTCTTGGGTCCGATTCTCGATCCGGCAAACCATACGGTGGGTCTGTGAAGAATATTGAACCTGAGGAATGAAAGACGAGGTCGTTGGGGCTGTTAAGACGTTTCCCTTGATAGTTGTCGACGAGTGTTCGTTTGCCACCGCCTTTGGTGAGCACAGAAATACGACGATCACCATGTTCGCAGGCTGTCAGTCGACCTTGTGGATCAAGGGTCAGGCCATTGGAACCTGGTTCCAGTCCATAGTAGGTGGCGCCTGTGTATCCACTGGGTGACATGAACAGGTCGGTGCCTCTTTTCTCCGACCAGCGGAAAATGCTATTTCGTGGGATGTCAGAAAACAGCAGGTGGCCGCCGGTGTCATCAGCTACCCAAACGGGACCTTCTGTCCAAGTGAAGCCGCTCGCAATGACTTCGATTTTAGCATCTGAATCGACGATCGCATCCAGTGCAGGGTCAAGCTTTTCAACTCGCCCAAGCGTTGTGGGTGACTTGGCAAAGCAGAGGCAGGTTGTGGTAAGCAGCAGGGCGATTGAGAGAGTGACTTGGCGCATGTTTTTATCAGCGGAGAGTTTGAGGCAGGTTGGAAACAGTCCGGGGACGTTCGCGTTGTTAATGACGTCTTTGGCGAGCACACCACACACGGCAGTTGCACGCGGTAATTGCAAAGGTCGCAGTAATCAAACCGCGGCGTCGATTGTACTTGGTCGTCGACTGCAAATGTTCCTGCAGCCGGCAACTAGGGCCGAAAACTGATTTCAATCTGCCTTGCGCAGTGCTCAGACGCTCTGGTGCTTTTTGACGTTGGCTTGGCTTCGAAGCATAGATGCGACCAACGCCGTCCAACCCGTTTGGTGATTTGCACCCAGACCCTTGCCGTTATCGGCATGAAAGTATTCGTAAAACAGGATTAAATCCTTCCACGCGGGATCGTCTCGGTAACGCTCGTCTCCTCCGTGGGCCGGTCGATTTCCATCAGCATCAGGTTCGAACAGTGAGATCAGACGTCGTTCCAATTCTCGTGCAACTTCCAGCAGATTCATCCGGTTTCCGCTGCCCGTTGGGCACTCAACTTTGTATTCGTTGCCATAGAAGTCATGGTAGCGTTTGAGCGATTGAATCAGCAGATAGTTGACGGGGAACCAGATCGGGCCACGCCAGTTGCTGTTTCCACCGAACATGCCGCTTTCACTCTCTCCTGGGACATAACCAACTTCGTGACGCCGTCCACCGAAATCGAAAATCAGTGGTTCATCGCGATGTGCCGCAGACATGCTGCGGATTCCAAAGGGAGAAAGGAATTCATCTTCGTCAAGTAAAACTGCGATGAGTCTGCGAAATCGATCTTCGGACGGGATGGCGAGTAGACGACGAGATGCTTCACCGGATTCAGGGTCCTCACGTTCCATGTACGTCATGTGTTGACTGAGGCTGTCTCTTATACACATCTGACGCT
>CAJXTM010000251.1 GCA_913061385.1 uncultured Rhodopirellula sp.
ATCTACACGTAAGGAGTCGTCGGCAGCGTCAGATGTGTATAAGAGACAGGCGCAACCTTCATCAGCAGCATCACAAATGCCATCAAGGCATGGTTAATTTGTTCAATTCCGGTTTTCAATGTGTCTACGTTTTCACCCAAGGTTGTCAGCATTCCCGCAAATATGATCGAGAACACAATCAGCGGAAGCAGATTTGTTTCACTCGCAGCTGTAAACAAATTATCGGTGAATAGAGAAGTAACAAGATTTTCGACAATCATGCCAATGCTGGGCTCAGCCTGTTCGGCAGCCCCAAAGAACTCAGCAACTTTTTCCTTCGAAACGTCAACCTGCGTTGCCAAATACTCATAAATAACCTCCCCCGTGGCAGCCTCATCTCCTTTCATTTCCGCAAGCGTTTCCTCGGAAACAGTCCCAACACCTGGCCTGATGACATTCACCACCACCAACCCCACGAACACGGCAAGAATGGTCGTGCAAAGGTAATAAAGAATTGTGTACAGGCCCGGTTTACCGAGCTTTCTCACATCACCCATGCCAAGGATCCCACACATGACGCTAGACATGACCAGCGGAACGACCATCATTTTCAACAGGTTGAGAAACACCTCCCCACCAAGATGAAATTTCATGGAAATCGTCGGGGCGGTTATCGCTAAACCGATCGCAATCACGATTGCGGCGCAAATATAAAGCGTTTGCCGACCACTGTGTTTTTCGCTTGACATGACTTCCCTGCGGTTATCGCCACGACCCTGTTTTTCAAGCTCACCGCAGCGTAAGGCTCATCGTTCGACATCGTGGCGGAGACAGAAAACAAACGACTCTATCCTCCTCACTCGCACGTGATGATAGTGTATTCACACAACATCAGGTGTGAACCGTCTCTAACCGACTAAGAAATCAGAGAAAACCCGCCAAACAGCGATGCATTAATGCTCACCGAGCAACGAACCGGGACGATGAGACTACTGCAGCTTTTGCTCTCAAAACGAAACTCGTTTTCAAACCAAACTTTGGACCAGCATCTTAATTCCCGTTGCGACCATCACAAAAACAAGGAACCCGAACACAAGGCGATTTCCTTTCTTGATCGCTAACCGGGCACCGACCACTCCACCGATCACATTCCCAAAGGCCATCACGAGTCCCGGCAACCATGCCACCAGTCCGTACACTACAAATACAAGTGTCGCGGCGAGAGTGACAATGAAGCCCACACTGTTCTTTACAGCATTGGATGAAATCAAATCACCGGTATTCAGCCAACTCATTGCGACGAGCAAAAGAATGCCCATTCCCGCCTGCATGAAGCCAACGTATACACCGATCAAAATGAACACCGGTGCTAATTTCCAAAATTGAATTTCCATTACCTCATGCTGTCCCGCCAATCGCTTTGGGTCCAAAAGAATGATCGCAGCCATCACCAAAAACAGGACACCGAATACACCTTGAAATGCATCAGCGGAAAGATGAACAGCAAACAACGCACCAAGCGGAACCCCCATCAGCGTTGGAATGCCCACCCGAAGCACCAACCGCCTATCCAAGTGGCCATGTTTTTCAAAGGTTGCAACCGCTGACGCGCTGGAGAATAAGACTGCAAGCCGGTTGGTCCCATTTGCAAGCTTGGGATCAAGCCCAAACAGCATCAGCGCCGGCAGAGTCAAAAAAGAGCCACCACCGGCGATTGAGTTCACGATCCCCGCAGCAAAGCCAGCGGAAATCAGCAATAGATACAGACCAACGTCAACGAGATTCATGAACGCCAACCCGTGCCTTGTGGTGAAAAGAACAATTCCCGCATATTTCGCATGTCGCGTACTCGCGTACCGCATTGACACACCCAAGCAACCCAACCCTCTCGCCGATAGAGGAATATTGCGGACTGAAAATCGCTTAAGTAATTACCATCAGTTGTCATCGCGGCCCTATCGGGAAAATTATGCTGTAGTGCGTCCGCAAGCAAATGCTCAAGCAAGATCCACGGTTCCCAAGCAACTTGGTGCACCAACGGCAACCAGCCAATACTCACTGTCGCTAACGAGTCGGGACAACCCGATTCAAACGCTTCCGTTCGCTCATGAATGGACTGATTCAAAACAACTGCCCGAAAACTGCAACCACTCTCCGGCAGTGGAGGTAATTCCGCAACCCCATCCACTGTACCACTCACGCGTTTGGTCGCGGCCGTTATCTGTTCCAGATAATCACTTCCAATCGCACCTGCCGAGCCCGCGAAACCTGTATCGAGGATCTGAGTAAAGCCTTAAACAGCGTGAATTGGAGTCCTACATTATGATCGCGAATGCAGCTAGCTCAACCCTCGTCAGTTCGCATTGTTTGCCCCACTGCTGCGAAGCCCCATCATAAGCGGCATGCTCAGGAACCCGGGTAGTTACTAGTCCATTATCGACTACGCCACGATGATCCAGTACGCTGCCCGGTCCCCCCATGACTTAGCACCTGCGGCATCAAGAATGCGTGTCTACTGCATCCCGATGCGGACTTTGTTATCCACTCGCAAGCCGAATTCGGTGCTTACATTTTGCGTAGAATCACGTGGCAATTTGAACGCTGACAAGACCGCAATGATGTCACCAAGACGCACCAGATCAAGGAAGTGGCAAACCCCAAAGATCAATCCCGGGTTGGTTCAAAGCAGAGAACGCAGAAGTGACCAGAACATGCCACTCGTGATTCCAGTCTACAAACCGTCCGTGCTCAGCAACTTCACTGACTAATTCCCCGCTGCAATCACGTCACTGGCGACAGTTCTATCCTGACCTGAGTTGGTCATTGCAGAGTCCTTGAGCCTTACCGGATCAGCACGACTTGGATTTGGATTTTAAAATGGGTTTAAGAACCTTCAGCAGGAACCGGGACGCACTTACGAGAATCTCCGGGATCAGGCATCCCACTGCAGCGTGTCTAACCATCGCATCCAGTCAGCTATCTCTTCGTCGGAAAGCTTCGGATCGGGCAGGGTAGGCAGTTTATTACTGGACGTCGCACCCTGAGCCTGTGCCCGCACGACCAATAAGCCGTTCACGTCAATTTCAAAACCGATCATTCGCGACCGGTGCATGGCTTCATCAATCTTGATCTCATAACGGCCTAGTGTCTGCCAATCATTGCGTGACAAGCCAGAGGATTCAACCAATGACAGAGTCATCGAATCGCGTTCTGCTCCAACTGTCAGTCTGCGGTTGGTCCGTGCTGGCAGCGAGGTTCCAAACGGGATCAGCGGAAGAATGCGGCGTCTTCCCTTGACGTCTTCAACGACAATACCGATCGTCTGACCGGTAACACCACGAGCGGGCATGGCAATGGCTGCACCACGGCCGGGCAGTTCGGCCGCCAGGCACGCCGCAGCACCTCGAGCGGTATCAGTTCGATCCACAGGTGAGTAGGTAACTTCTGAGTTGATTCCACGAAGCACTGCATTCCGCACCATTGGGATTTTCAGGATTGGCCCGAGGGTGACGCAGCGATCGATATCAGCCAGAGAGATCGAGGCATCGCGACAGGCTCGTTTGACGGTTTTTCGAAGCCTGGCAGCCAGGTCTTCACAAGCCTGCAACCAGTGCCGTCGTGCCACCCACACCTTGTACTCGCCATCTTGAACCTTGAGCCTGATCGAAACCGTATCGAGCAAGGTCATTGAGTTCATGGCCCGTTCACAAGCCATCTGCAATTGCGCTACCGTGCTGCGTGAACGTCTGGGATCAAAATTGTGTTCTTTTTGGAACGCCGTAACGCTAAGCTCGACCAGACGCTGCAACCACGGCAGAGTTCCGGAGTTCCAATGCCCAGAGATTGCGAGTTGGTGCAGTCGGTTTGCTTCGCCGCGGAACGCAGAAACCTCGCTCCCCATTCCTGTGACGCCAACAAACAGGATTCTTTCCTGGGACTCTGCCTCAAC
The DNA here is from genome assembly GCA_913061385.1 of uncultured Rhodopirellula sp. GTDB lineage: Bacteria > Planctomycetota > Planctomycetia > Pirellulales > Pirellulaceae > Rubripirellula. Next base: position 3,929 of record CAJXTM010000251.1, read on the forward strand.
ACTCACCGACTGATCGTCGATTTCTTCGAGTTCACCGCCCAGGAGTGTGGACTGTACAGCAGCGATTGATCGGTGCACCAGTCGGACAGTCTTGAGCCCAGCCATCTCGGCAGCTTGCAGAATGCTCTGCCGGTGCAGTTGATCGTAACTTGCGGGAATTGTGATCGCCGTCACCGCTGGTGGCGAGTCTTCGCTCCATGCATTCGCAATGAGATCACGAAACATCATTGCCATCAAAACTTCGGGGGGACATTGTCGTCCTGCAATCTCGCGTTCCACAACATCTTTGCCGATGTACATGGGGACGCAGTAAGCTAGATTTTGGGTTTTGTCCAACCGCCGTTCCATGGCTTGCGAGCCGAAAAACAATTGCTCATCTTCGCTGGCAACCGCCATTCGGAAGGACGCGTTACCTTCCCGAACTGAGGTCAGAAGGCGCACGGTTCCAGTTGGCGTCGTCTCGGCTACTGCTCCGAAGAACATACCGCAATCAATCGCAAAGACATTCGAGATACTTACAGCGCCAGAGCCACTGCCGGCCGACGCAGGCGATTCAGTTGCAATTTGCCGACCGGAGTACTCAGCAAGCCATGCAGGCGTATCATCCTGATTGACGTACTCACTGAGTTCATCGATGACCTCATCCAAGGAAGCATATCTTTGGTCCGGTGACTTCGCCATCATTCGCATAAAGATGTTTGCGAATTGAAGATCTACGTCGTCCCGAGCTTCCATCAAGTCCGGTATTTTTCCGTGTCGGTGTCCGTAAACCAACTCGAGATAATCTCCAGTGAATGGTGATCTTCCGGTCAACAGGAAAAAGAGCGTCGCGCCGAGCGAATAGATATCACTACGCGGATCGGCAACATCTGGATTGTCTAATTGTTCAGGAGCCATGAATGGCAGAGTGCCAACCAGACGCCCTTTCGATCTGCGTTTTGGATCGGCACCTGCACCCGCAGTATCTGCCTCGTTTATGATGGTCGCAGAATTGATCCGGGCCAATCCGAGGTCCAAAATCTTAATCGTTCCATCAACGCTCTTCATCACATTACCGGGCTTCACATCACGGTGAACGATGCCCGCACGGTGGGCGTGCAATAGGCCTAAGGCCGCTTGTCGGATCACTGCCGCAGCCTCACTGACAGGTAATGGACCTTTTTGTGCGACCAACTTGGTCAGGGTCTGACCATCGACATATTCCATCGCCAAATAGTGCACTTCGTTCGACTCACCGGCATCGAACGCGGTCACGATATTGGGGTGCATCAGGCGAGACGCCGCCCTGACTTCATCGTAAAAACGCGAGACGGCAATTTCGTCCTTCATCCGCTCAACGGGAAGCATTTTGACAGCAACAAGACGCTGCATGCGTGTATGCTCGGCAAGAAAAACTTGCCCCATGCCGCCGGAGCCGATCAGCTCGCGAATGGCATAATCACCGATTTGCGAGGGGATTTTGCCGTCATCTCGCGAATCACTCTCAAGGTCAAAATCCTCACTATCCTCATCACTGTGCATGTCGCGCGTACGCATCCCACGCATATCCTGAGTGGGTATCTCAGCAGTAGGGAAGTTGTTAGTCGAGTCGTCCACGAGGGCTAATTCTCTTACGCCGCATTTGTGAAGCCGGCTTCGAAATCCGGCGGTAGACTATTAGTATAAGTCTGAGTTAGGATCGCACTCCGGCCAATTCCACAACGAAACCGCCATTTTCGCGCATCGTGCGTCATTTGTGACGGTCATCGCTACCCCCCGTACGCCCAAAGCCCGTATTTTGTCATCTCAAGCTAATCCAATGACACCCCTTCGGATTGCAACCCGCAAAAGCCCCCTTGCACTTTGGCAAGCCGAATACGTTGCGCAACGCCTGAAAGAGAAGGGAATTGATACGGTTCTGGTACCGATGGTCAGCGGCGGTGACACCGATATGCGGCCGATTGACGGTACTCGGCAGGTAGGTTTATTCACAAAGCGAATCCAGCAAGCATTGCTGGAAAATGAAGCAGATATTGCAGTCCATTCGCTCAAAGATCTGCCGACTGAACAGAATCCTAGCCTGTCACTCGCCGCAGTCCCCGAACGTGAGACGGTCGTCGACAGCCTAGTTTCGAAAACCAGCTTGCGTCTGGACGAGCTTCCTTTGGAAGCGCGTGTCGGCACCGGCAGCAAACGTCGAGCAGCACAACTTCGGCATCGTCGCCCTGATCTCCAAGTCCTGCCAATCCGCGGCAACGTCCAAACCCGCCTCGGGAAACTCGATGAGGGGGAATTCGATGCCTGTCTCTTATACACATCTCCGAGCCCACGAGACCGAGGCTGATCTC
>CAJXTM010000252.1 GCA_913061385.1 uncultured Rhodopirellula sp.
CTACACGTAAGGAGTCGTCGGCAGCGTCAGATGTGTATAAGAGACAGTTCCTAAGCCGTACCAGTCGCTGTATCTCCAGATATCCATCCAGTGACGTGCCCAACGTTCACCGTGTTGTGGGTTTTTTAACAGCTCATCGATGATCTCGATTGTGGGCCGTCGGTCATCCAACTGCGTCTGTGTGGGGGGTAGCCCGATGAGGTCGAGGTAAAGACGGCGAATCAGTATTTGTCTTGACGCAGGATGTGCGGTCGAAATATTGTGCTCAGTCCGTTTTTTCGCAAGCAGCACATCAATTGGATTGCCTGTTGCAGTACTTTTTTGTCCGTTCTGCGATCCCTCTGCTTGGGGCTCTTCGATCGCAAGCTTCTGAAAGGCCCAGTGGTCAGATGGTTTCAGGGGCACTGTCTCGTCAGGAGCGTTGCAACCCTCTTCGATCCATTTCTCAAGCAATTGGACTTGATCCGGTTTAAGAGGTGAGCCTTCACCATGGGGCGGCATCTGGTCCCCCTCTCGACTGGTGATTCTTTCCAGTAGCAAACTGTCTGCAGGGCTCCCCGGTTTTACGATCGGACCACTTTCACCACCAGAAAGCATCAGGCCAACGGTCTCAAGTCGGAGTTCAGATTCCTGCTTCAACCTTCCATGGCATGCATAGCATTTCTCTGCGAGGAGCGGTTTGACCTGCAACAGGTAACTGATCGGTCTAGGTTGCGATCCCTGATCACCAGGTTGCTGCGAATATGCGCTGGCAATCCAAATGCAACTGAGCGTCGCTGCGAGGCAGTATGGGAGGGAGTGAGTTTGGTGCACGTCGGTGATTATTAAGAGATGCGAAGAGTACTCATTGTAGCTGACTCCACATTTTATCGAATTTCTTACTCGGTTGCAGAGTTTTTTTAGAGGGCTGACTGCTCGGTTTTGGGCCGGTTGATGTCGCAACGCTGGGAAATCCAGATTCTCGTGGAAAGTCCGTTCTTGTCGGATGATCCAGCCTCAACAATGCGATCGCTAATTTTGATGAGGATACTGACCGCGGACGGCCCTGGGTTGCCGTTTAATGTCCGCATTAACTGACGGGCTGACTACGCTTCATCAGTTCAGCATAGTCATCACGAATTGGGCTGAATGCATCGAGGATCACAGCAGGACCATCAAAAGCAACTGCCTGATGGGGTATGTTCGCAGGTATCAAAAACATTGCCCCCGGTTCCAGACTTCGGGTCTCATCCCCAATCGTTAACTGCAGTTTCCCTTCAAGCAAGATGCCACCCTGCTCTTGCATGTGGTCATGAAGCGGGATTACGGCGCCGGCATCCATCTCCAAGTACGACAGCATCAATTTTTTTTCGTGTGGGGTCCGCAAGCGGCAACCTGGACATACCTCGGTGGCTGGCATGGATTTGATATCGATAAATGGCATGGTTTTCCTTGATGATGGATGGGCACTGATCTGGGGATCGATGTGATGACAATATTTTCGTAAGAAACCGTTTGATTCTGTTCTACGCTAGTAAGGATGCTAAGCGTTCAGTTAGTCTTCTTGCTTAGCGAAAACAGTCATGTTCGTTGTTGCCGGCCTGTTGCGGTTCGGAGGCCTATGATTAAGAACACTTCGGAGTCAATCTACCGGATGTTCATGTGTTTGGAGTCCTGCGAGAATGAATGGGGTTCTCTCGCCCAAAGGTGTACTGGAATTCCATTGCAAACATTGTTTGGCGGTACCGCGCGGAGCACGCTAGGGTGCATTAGAATAACGGAATGCAAGATGGGGTTGCTGTTCGCTATTTGTAGGGCATTTGAGCAGTGCTTCGGTTTTGTTTTTATTCATGTGATGTTGGTACCACGGGTTTTGGAATAACAGTGTTGAAGTTTGCCACGATGAAACGTCTTTCGATTGCTATCGTCACTGTTGCTGCTTTAGCGATTGCGGGTCCAATGCGATTGAAGGGTCAGGAAACGGTGGGTTCGGAAACGGTGGGTTCGGAAACGGTGGGTTTAGCGAAAAGTCTTGAGGTTCTGTACGATTTTCGCGATGCACGCGGGAACCAGGTTTTTGATCGTTCAGGTAAACTCCCTCCGTTGGATCTGCAAATAGATGACATGGGGCAGGTGGAGTTGCGTGATGGAGTGCTGACAATTCGCGGGCCGACCAAGATCGCGACCAAGAGCACAGGGAAACGACTTGTCAAAGCGATTCAACGAACTGGCGCACTGACCGTCGAAGTATGGTTGCGACCGCACGGGTTGCAACAAGACGGACCAGCACGAATTGTTACTCTGTCGAAAGATTCAGGGTCTCGAAATATTACTCTCGGTCAGGAAGGTAGCAGTGTCGAAGTTAGGTTGCGGACATCGAAGACTTCGGCCAACGGAATTCCGGCGGTGACGACCAGGAGTCGCAGCCTAAAAGAAGAATTGATGCACGTTGTGTACACGCGTGGTCGCAGTGGTAATGTGAGTGTTTATATCAACGGTAAGCACAGTCAGCGGCAGAGAGTTGCGGGGGATCTGAACGGTTGGGACGAGCGGTTCCATTTGGCTTTGGGCAATGAAATGTCTGGTGACCGACCGTGGATGGGTGACTTGCATTTGGTTGCTGTCTACAGCAGCGAGGTAAGATCAGATGAGGTCGCTGCACAATATGCACGGGGCGTTGCCGATGGTCCTGAAGGACTGCTTGCGGCCACTGTTGATTCTCGTCCGCACTTTTTTGAAACAAGAATCGCTCCCATTCTTTCGAATCATTGTCTTGAGTGCCATGATTCGGCCTCGCATGAGGGTGGGCTAGATTTATCCAGAAAAGAACCCGGTCTTCGTGGTGGGGACTCGGGAAAGGTAATCATCGCTGGTCATGCGGATGATAGTCCACTGTGGGGCTCAATTGATTCAGACGAGATGCCGCACAATCGCCCTTCGCTGAATGCAGATCAGAAGCAGGCATTGAAGAAATGGATTGATGATGGTGCTGTTTGGAGTATTGATTTTGTAGACCCTGCGATCTATCGACACGTTCGACAGTCGGGCAACTGGGTTCAACGTTTAACTATTCCTGAGTACGTGGCCACCATCCAAACCATCTTCGATGTGGATGTTGCAGATGAGGCATTAACGAGTTTGCCGCAGGACCAACGCGCGGATGGGTTTCGCAACACGGCATATAATTTGAATGTCGACCTCAAGCATGTGGAAGCATATTCGCGGATGGCTGCTTTGGTTGTTGCCCAAGTGGATGTCGCTCAATTCGCACGTCGCTTTAGCAATAGCAGGAAGTTGACGGACAATAATATGCGGCAACTGATTTCAGATATAGGCAAACTTGTCTTGCGTGCGCCGTTGACTGAGCAGGAAGTTGCGTTGTATCGCGGGATTTCTACAACCGTGGCGAGTGCCGGTGGAGACTTTCAGGAGGCAGTGGGAATGATTCTTGAGGCGATGCTGCAATCCCCAAGGTTTCTTTATCGCATCGAGAATCAGCTCGGAGATGGATCGCGATGGCCGATCAATGATTATGAACTTGCATCACGTGTAAGTTTCATTGTTTGTGGATCGCCGCCCGATGAAATTTTATTGAAAGCGGCAGATTCGGGACAATTAAGCGATCCGCGGCAGTTGCGGCAACAGGTAGCACGCCTGTTGAAGACTGGCAAAGCCCTTGCGCAATCAAAACAGTTCATCATTCAGTGGCTGGATCTTGATCGACTCGGCAATATGAGTCCTGACAAGAAACGATTTCCAGCATGGCGGGATTCACTTGCTAAGGACATGCGTCAGGAGACGATTGATTTTTTTATGGACCTGGTATGGGAACAGAAGCGACCTTTGTCAGCTCTATTGAATGCACAGTTTACTTACCTGACACCAGAACTCGCCAAGCACTATGGGATCTCAGTAGCAGGTCCGGAAAAGCAGCGTTATGATCTTTCGGAGATACCAACTCGAGGGGGGTTGCTGACGCAAGCAAGCGTATTGACGATTGGTGGAGATGATGCCTCGATGGTGGCCCGTGGATTATTTGTCCTGAGTGATTTGCTTTTCAGTGAGGTGGGGGACCCACCGCCTGGGTTAGATATTACTCCTGTCCCGACCAGTCTGGGAAATACGCACCGAGCTATTGCGACAGTGCGCGTTAAAAGTCAGTCGTGTGGTGGATGTCACGCCCGGTTTGAGCCTTTGGCTTTTGGCTTGGAATGTTATGACGGGATCGGAGCTTTCCAGACAGCGGATGAGCATGGTAATGTTCTGCGGCAGGATGGGGAGATCCTTTTTCCCGGCGATGCGGAGCCGACTGCCTATCGTACGTCCGCTGATATGATGAATCTGCTTGCCAGCAGTGACCGGGTGAAGCAGTGCTTGACGCGCAAGGTCAGCCAGTTTGCGTTAGGTCGTCCGTTGGACGTAACGGACGCCGCCAGTTTGCGGAGCATTCATGCGAATTCACAAAGGAGTGGCGGCACCTATCAAGGTTTAATCACGGCGATCGTACTCAGTGACCTTGTGCTTACGACTCGAACTGAATCGGAACCCGATCAGTGAAGCGTGATTCAGGCCTGATGCCGTTTTTTAGCAACGGTGGCTTGCCGCTACAATTCAACCTCATCGTCAATTGCACATGTTGATTTTCCCATGAAACAGACTCAAATGCACCGTCGAACCCTGCTCCGCGGAGCGGGTGGTATTTTGATTGGCTTGCCGCTTCTTGAAGAAATGATTCTTCCTGCTGCGGTGACCGATTCTCAGGTTCCGATACGAGCGTTCAATGTGTTCTTTGGTCTAGGGATTCCCGCGCCATTGCAGACAGAGGGATTTGACGGTGTTCTTGAACCGCTCAAACCATTGAACAGCAAGTTGCTGATCATGCGCAATGTTGATCAGGTGCGTTGCGATGAATCCGGCATCAATGCACATTTTGATGGTGCCAGCGGTGCGTTTACCGCTACGCCGCCGGATGGAGAGGCGAAGGCAGGGGGAGCATCAATTGATCAGGTGATCCGCAAGAGTTGCCATCCGGATGGGATGCCTCCTGGAATGGTTCCAACACTAATTGGGGGAACTTTTTTTCGGCGTAGTCGCGTTAGCCGCTATGTCCATAGTTACAACCGAGATGGAACGGTCGCTGCGACGATTCAGGAACGACCTCGCGATCTGTTCAATCGTGTCTTTGGTGTGGTCGGGGGTGCGGGGGATTCCGGTGATGTTAGAAAACAGCGACTGCGGCGGAGTGTACTCGACTCAGTAGTTGAACAGTACCGCTTTTACTCGGGCGCTAACTCGCCTTTAGGGAGCATTTCCCGAGGTCGTGTCGCGGATCATTTGGAGCGGATTCGAGAGTTCGAGCAGCGTGCCTTTGAAATGAGAGAATTTGGCCCAAATTCTCCGCCGATGCCGCCAAGGTCAGATCTTGCTCATGGTGGGCATGCTGATCCAGGTGGAGAAGGAATTGACATGAAGATCGATGACTTGGTGCATGAGTGGCGTTTGATGGCCGACCTTTACGCGCTGGCGATCGAGTTGGACCGCGCCAGATTCGGAGCCGTGACTTTTTTAGCTGCTGGAGAACGGTTACGAGTCACTGGAGATTATCGGTACGACGGCAAACAGGTCTACTCCTTCGATGATGAGAGAGAGTTGGACAAGAGTGGGTCAGGTGGTTGTAGCCATGAGTGGTGGCACCGATTCAATCCTAAGAAACAAAATGAGCAACTACGAGCGCACGCTCATATGAAAATGCGGGAAGTCGCGTACTTTCTCGATCGACTCGACAGTGTTCAGGAGGCGAATGGAAAATCGATTCTTGAAAATTCATGTATTACAATCTCTACCGAATCAGGTGATGGTCGACACGCAGATGTGAAACGCGAACTTTCCGGTGTCTTTCACGCAATTTCCGGTGCCAATGGTCGCTTCAAAACCGGCGAAATTCTCGATCTGGGGAAAGAGGGCATCGATGTCTATAATACGATGCTCGAAGCCTATCAAACGGGTGAACGTCTTGGGCCCAGCGACCGAGAGTACAATCGGGTCGATGGTATCCTCGCCTGATTGAGAGTGAACACGTATCGTCTTGTTGTCTTTCATGGTAACACGCGGATCGAAGTTGAACGTTTGGTGGTTGGCCACTTACGAGGTCGCCAATCTGAGCGTGTAGTTTGGATGCGGTGCTGGAAAGGTCCAGCGGGACGCCTGTTAGAAGTAATGTACCCTGTCTCTTATACACATCTCCGAGCCCACGAGACCGAGGCTGATCTCGT
>CAJXTM010000253.1 GCA_913061385.1 uncultured Rhodopirellula sp.
ATCAGCCTCGGTCTCGTGGGCTCGGAGATGTGTATAAGAGACAGGTTTTATTCTTGGTGCTACCGGATCGCTGATCATCGTTTGTTGGATGCAATTCGTCGTGTTGAACGCAAGAAAAGGGGCGGCGATCGTAAAAAGATCGAAGGATCCCCCGAACACTCCGGGGCTGGTTTTATCGATGGCGTACCCGGGAAGGTGACGTCACCCAGTGTGCGTGTTGTGAGAAAAGAGAAGGCAGATGCTCTTCACGATGCGTTGGAAGAATTGCCAGAGAATCAGCGTGAAGCATTGAAAATGCGATTTATCGAGAATCGATCCCAGAACTCAATAGCTGGTCGCTTGGCGGTGACGCAGGCGGCAGTAGAGGGATTGTTGAAACGCGGGAAACATAAACTTGCCGACATGTTGGCTTCGTTGTCGAGTCGTCGTCGCTGAGCATGCTCTTGAAGATCTGGTTGCTTGCTCACGGGTTTGCGTGTTCAGTTGTGGGCAAGGTCTGAATCATCAGGATTCTGTTCATCAGGATTCTGATCGTTGAGAATCAGCCGTTTTCTTTCTGCCTCGGTGATACTGCCACGCTGTCGACTGGAAAGCAGCCAGACAATGCCACCCAGGACCGAAAGGATGCCGAGGATTCGCCATTCCCAAGCGTCGAGCGGAAAGGCTGCAGGGCTACCGGGAATCAACATGGCCAACAAGATCAGTAGTGATCCGATCATTGCTATCCCGATCAGAATCCACGTTAGCGGTGAGACAAAAGTTTTACTGCGTTTCAAGATAGCAGTCAGTGAAAGTGTTACACCAAAGAATGCGATGGCGATGCAGACAGATCCCACATTGACCAGAACCAGCACCGCAGGTTTTCCGAGAAAAGCACCTGCGGTCGTGATTAACGCTGCGAAAAGAATCGCTGCCCAGGGTGTGCCAAAACGTGGGTGCGGCTGCCCAAAGATCGGGTGAATCACATGTCCTCGTCCCAGAGCGAATAAGACACGTGTTCCTGACAAGAAGAATCCGTTCCAACTTGTTAGTAGCCCTATGAGTGCTACAAGCAGAACCAGTTGGGCCAGCAGTGGTGAATCGAATGCCTTTTCAAAAGCGGCGGCAGTTGGAAGATCTTCACCTTGAATGCTGGCAAGAGGGGTTACCATCGCAACCGAAAGAATGACCGCAGCATAGAAAAGTGTAGCACCAACGATTGACCATAGTAGAACTTGACCTAGCTTGTTTGCTGATACGCCGTCAGTTCGTTCTTCTGCGGCCTGTGGGATCGTGTCAAAGCCCACGAACCAAAATGGTACTGTCACGAAAACAGCAAGAATACCAGTCAGTCCGGCTTTGCCTTCGGCAGATCCAAAGAGAGGTTCGAGGTTTGCGAGGCTTCCGTTTGCGATGCCGGCGATGACAAATGCACCGGTACAGACCACCAGCAATAAAGTGAGAAAGGATTGAAAAACCGTTGCTATCCCGACGCCACGGAAATTGACGAACGCAATCAACGCGGTCAAAGCGGCGGCCAGTAAAAGATGTGACAGGTAAACTGTTGTGTCAGCGATGACGTAGCAGGGCCAATAATCGAACGGGATCAGATAAGACACCACGATGCCAATCGAAACCGCCTCGAATGCTGAGACGGACAGATAGCCAAATGTCAGGAACCAACCGATCAGAAACGATTCTCCTGTCCCAAACGCTTTGTAGGCATACGCCACCTCTCCACCGGACACAGGCAGCATTTCCATGACTTTTGCGTAGCAAAAACCAATCGCCAGCATTAAGGCACCGCCCATCGAAAATGCCAGTATCGCACCCACCGGCCCTGCATCTACCAGCCAGCCCTTGATTCCCGTCAACCAACCAACACCAATCATGGAGCCAAAGGCAAGTGAAAAGAATCCGAGCTTACCGATAGCTTTTTGTAATTGTGGTCGTTGATTCATGTTGTCTCGGATACAGCAAGGATGTCATCCGCAAGGCGAAACGCGTAAGCGAAGCGAGACGCCTCGACAAGTCGAGACGCCTCGCAAGGTGGAGGCACTGGGAATCATGACGTCAGCGCGACGCCAGCCTGACTTTCCATCACAGAATTCAGACTCTTATCGAAAATGTCGATTGCTTCATCGATCTCACTGCGACTGACATTCACAGGTGGAATCCAGCGAATCACATTGCCACCAATACCACAGGTCAGCAGCATCAAGCCCTGGTGGAGGCATTCATGTTGCAAGCTGGTAACGAGTTCTTTGTCGGGGCCATGCTCACCGATCAGTTCGACACCGATCATCAAGCCCGGTCCACGTACATCCGTTCGGTGTGGCAAGCGAGACAGGCAATCGCGAAGACGATTCGACAGGTATTCTCCCTCGCGAGCCGCATTTTCAATGAGATGCTCCTCATGAATGACACGCAAAGTCGCAAGCCCAGCAGCCATCGCCAGAGGTGATCCCCCGCCATAAGTTCCACCATGCGAACCAGGTTGCCACTTAGACATCAGTTCGCGTGATGCACCGATAGCCGACATGGGTAACCCACTGGCGATTCCCTTTGCCATGACAAGAATATCAGGTCGCACTTCACTTGACTCGTGAGCCCACATGTGGCCACTGCGGGCAAAACCTGATTGAATTTCGTCTATGATCAACAGGATGCCTGTGCGGTCACAGACTTCTCGCAAACCTTGAAGAAAAGCTTTTGGCGCTGGCAGATATCCACCCTCGCCCAGCACAGGTTCAATCAGCATCGCTGCAGTTTCAGACGGCATCGACTGTGTTTTTAGCAAACGCTCAAGATCCGCCAAAGCTGTATCGATTGCCATCTCGGGATCGCATTGATCTTGAAAAGCATTTGGGAACGATGAGAAGAACACGCCTGACGGCAAAGGTTGGTATCCTTCGCGATAGATTCCCTTGCTGCTGGTCAAAGCCATCGTCATCGCAGTACGACCGTGGAAGCCGCCTTGGAATGCAATCACATTGGGACGTCCAGTCGCTACTTTTGCCAACTTGATGGCTCCCTCGACTGCCTCTGAACCACTGTTGGAAAAGAAGAATGTATCGATGGAATCCGGAGTTGCCTCTTGAATTGCGTGCGAATACTCCACCGTTTTTGCTGGCAACATGCAATTCATTTGCCCAAATAACAGTTGGGAAGCTTGATCCTGAACTGCCTGCACAACCAACGGATGGCAGTGCCCAGTTGCAGTGACACCAATGCCACTGGTGAAATCAAGGTAGGAACGACCCTCAACGTCGTACACCCGTGATCCCTGACCACGAACAATGGGAGTTTTTGCAAGGCGACCCCAAACCGATGAAATAGCAGCGGTCATGTCAGCTGAAAAAGCATTTTGATGGTTCATCGGTTCTCACCCTTTTGAAAAGAGGTTGTTGATTGCTACGGTAATCGCTTCGCAGGCTTTCTGATTAAACGTTGCATCTGGCCATTACCGCCTTAATAACGAATCGGTCGCGGATTCATAGCGATTTACAATCACACACTCGTCAAGGCAGGCGAGTCAAATCACTCTAACGGCAAGAACGATTTGGCCTGCTGACAAGCTGCACAAGAGCATAGACAAGCTTTGGCATTTTACCCAAGTCGGTCCCCCCACAAGAGGTGATTGAACTTTGGCGAGTGAATCCACGGCAAATGCGTCTGCCCTATCTGGGCTGTTCACTCATCAACGCGGTAATCAACGCGGAAACACGCAGGAATAAAAAACAATGAAACAAAAATTGGCACGCTTATTTTCAGTCAACCTTGGAATGTGTCTATCGGGGAATACCACGTTAGTACCAAGATTTAAGTTGCCGTGGTTAGAATCGGCTGGACTGTTGCATCTCGCTTGTCCAAACAGCTTATTCTGTCTCTGGCGGCTACCACCTGATGCTCGCATTTTCAGCCCGCCGCTCTCACTGCCATCCATTTGCCAAGCACTTCTGCCTGAATGTTATGAAAATCTTTTACTTGATCTTCGTCCTGTCGTTAATCATCGGAATTCAGATCACACAAACGCAGGCCGCTGACTGGCGATTTTCTGGTTCGTTATTCATCAATACTACGCAAGACGGAGCATCGATCCCTGCAGGTGCGTCGGTCAAAGATTTTCCGCTCCTTGTTCGTTTGCACTCAGATTGGTTTGACTTTTCGCAAGCTCAGGATAACGGCGATGATCTGCGATTCGTTACTCCTGAAGGTAACCCGCTTGGTTTTCAGATTGAAGATTGGAACCCATCCACGGGGGAAGCCAGTGTTTGGGTTCGGATTCCGGAAATCCGGGGGCAAGCCACCCAGGAAATTATGATGAAATGGGGGAATCCCGGGGCTGCATCAGAGTCAAACGGAAAAAAAGTCTTTAACGACTCCAATGGGTACCTGAGTGTTTGGCACATGGGTTCAGAGGTCGAGGATGAAGTTGGAACACTTTCCTCAGAAGACACCGGTACCACCGAGACCCAAGGGATGGTGGGGCGTGCTCGGCATTTTGAGAACCGTGGTGTCTTCTGCGGAGACCAGATCAACTCTTACCCAACGGGAAATAGTGTCCACACCAGCCAAGCGTGGTTTCGTTCACAAGCATCACGCGGCAGAGTCATGGCTTGGGGAAACGAGAAGGGGCAGGGCAAAGTCGTGATGCAATATCGCAGTCCACCTCGTGTCCACATGGAATGCTACTTCTCGGATGCCAACGTGGACGGTGATCTCAACACCAAAGAGCCGCAATGGGTACACGCTGTACATACCTACCGCAGAGGTGAATCATTGATTTATCTCAACGGGGTGCTTGCTGGTACGGGTAATCCGAGAGCTACCGCTTTGAATGTTGAAAGTCCGTCGCGGATGTGGATCGGGGGCTGGTACAACAACTATGACTTTGTCGGTGATATTGACGAAGTCCGTGTTTCAAATGTGATTCGCAGTCCCGAATGGATTCAACTGGAATATGAAAATCAGAAACCGCTTCAGACTCTTGTTGGACCCATCGCTGATGAAAATCCGAGCTTTGCAGCATCAACAGCTTCGGTCCAGCTATTGGAAGGCCAGTTTGTAGAATTGAGTGTTGATGCTGGTGGTGCACAGAAAATTTATTGGGTTTCGATTAACGGGGAAGAAGAGAATGTTTTAGCCGTGGATCGATTAAGTCTGACCTATGAGGCGGGGCGTGTCGCAGGTGATGAAAAACGAATCTTGAAAATCAAAGCGGTCTATCCTGATGGTTTGAAAACTATTGTCCTTCCAGTGGAAGTCAAGGAATTCATTCCTGAACCGATTTTTACATTGCAGGCACCCTCAAAATGGAACGGACGGGATGCCATCGAAATTACCCCGGTAATTCAAAACATACAGCAGATGAAATCCGCGGGTTATGGACAATTGACTTACGACTGGAAGGTCGCAGGTTTGGCGACCATCAAGCAGATTCAAGATGGGAAATTGATTCTTAGTCGTGCTCAAAAAAGTGGACCGTTGACTGTCACAGTAAACATTAAAAATGGTGGCGATCCCACACACGCCAAGACGCGAATCGTGGTCCAGGAACCACAGGCCGATCCTAGGGTTGTTCGCGTGCCAAAGGCAAATGAGAAGCCTGTTGATAACCAATTTTATGCACGAGATGAGAGCAATACAGGAAAGCTCTATTACAACGGTACAGTGAAAGAGCCAGCCGACCACGTGTTTCTCAATGTCTACGCAAATGGAAAATTGCTGATTCAAGAAAAACAGAAGGCGCAGATTGGCCAGCCCTTTCAGTTGATGGCCCGGCTTGCGGCGGGACTGATCACTTATCGCGTCGAGTTCGGTATTGAGGCAGACGGCTTATCAAAGGTTCAATATTCAGCCGAAAATATTGTGTGTGGCGATGCCTATATCATTGAGGGGCAGTCGAATGCTCTGGCAACAGATACTCGTGAAATGTCACCTCCGGAAACCAGTAACTGGATTCGCAGTTACGGAAACCCAATGCCTCAGCGTGACGGTCGCAAAAAAGTCGACGAAAACCTCTGGTGCTTGCCGGTTTGGAAGGCGAGCAATGGTGAGAAAGCTGAGCTTGGGTACTGGGGGATGGAACTTGCCAAGCGGCTTGTGGAAAGTCAGCAAATTCCTGTCTGTATTATCAATGGAGCGGTGGGGGGCACTCGTATCGATCAGCACCAACGCAACGAAGATGATCCCACTGACTTGAGCACAATCTACGGTCTGTCTCTTATACACATCTCCGAGCCCACGAGACCGAGGCTGATCTCG
>CAJXTM010000254.1 GCA_913061385.1 uncultured Rhodopirellula sp.
GAGATCAGCCTCGGTCTCGTGGGCTCGGAGATGTGTATAAGAGACAGCATTACTGCTGCATTGGTCCTGCAAAGATTAGCAGCTGATGGCGATGTGTATCTTGCACGCACTTGATCTCTGCTCACCCTAAGCTTGTGGGGCAGGCTGATGTTTTGCGTCCCTGTTTCTAACTTGCTTGAAATCAGCTTGCGGTCGCCCAAGCGAGGTTTGCACAAGACAGCAATCCTAAATTCCCCCGCCATCATCGGCTCAGAGCTGTTTTCTATTTGTCTTTCTTTCCTTGCTGGCGGATCAAAATCGCCGCCCTGGACCCATTTGCAGGTGATTCACCTGTTTCGCGTGTCAGCGGGGCTACATATTCGGAGCGAGGAGCAGTGGACTGCGTTGTCGTGTCGCAGGCAAACAACTATCTTTTAGTAGTCCGTCCCCTTATCTCCGTTCGGTGGTTTTCGTTTGTTGTCAGTACGTAACTTTCTACACATCTTGGTCATCTGCGTAGCGGTCTGCACTCGGGTGTCAGCCGAGGATTCTGCTGAACTGGCGGCGTCTGTGTTGAAAATTCGAGCGGAATTCAAACGCTTGGACCAAGATCAGAATGAACGGTTGACGCTCGACGAATTTTTGCAGCTTCACGATAACACAGCAGAGTTAAAGCGTGACTTTGCACTCTACGATTTCGATGGATCGGGAGCATTGACTCAAGCAGAATTTTCGTCGGTTTCTGGACTCTGCCCGGCATGGATTCGCGGAAAGATTCCCGATCCATTCGATCAACTGCTGATGAAGGCTGTGTCTGCTCTGGATGAATCTTACGAGCAGTGGAATAGGCGTCCCAACGAGTATGTGAACTCTCATAGCTTTGTTGCCAATTTTATCGGTTCCATTTCGCCTGAGGGAAAAAAGTTTGTAACAGGCAGGATTCTGCGGCAGGCCGACCCGGATGGTGATGGACGTATGACTCGGACAGATGCCAAAAAATTCCTTGCCTACCAACTAGGAATGTTGTGGGGGCAAGAGCAGGAAATTCGTGAGCCAACCGGAAGAGTTTTGCGGCTCGATCGATTTCTGATTGCAGACATTAATAATGATGGATTCGTGACGCTTGAGGAGTTTTCGAGCAATGGATGGGGAACACGTCGAGAGCAAGAGTTTATTCGCCTAGATGTTGAAGAAGATGGCAGAATCACGTTTAGTGAATACCGAGATTATCAACACACCGAAAATTTCTTCGACGTTGTGGAGTGGTTTCGCGAGGCCGATGCCGATCTTAGTGGCTTGCTGGATATGATGGAAATCGAGAATGCTGCCAACAAGGAACGGGAGCATCTGGTGGCATCAACCATTGAGGCTTTTGATCAGAATCACGATCAACTTTTGTCACTGCAAGAGTTTCGGCTGTCCATGCTGGCCAACCTGAACTACCCGTGGGCGAAACGTCCAATGGATTTGAATCGAGACGGATTCCTGTCGTATGACGAATTTGTCTTTCACAAAACCGATTTGTTTCAGCTGCAAAGACGCTTCTACTTTCACCGACTTGATCGCAATCGTGATCGTCGGCTATCGCATGCGGAGTTTGACTTCATCGAAGCAAAGCCAAACGCGATTCGTATGGAGAGCATGGACGGAGACACCAGGACCGTTATTTACCAAGACGAAAGTTTTCCAACGTTAGGACTCCCGGATGTTTCTCCCGATGGAACGCGAATGCTGTTTCATCGAACATCAAGTGATGCGAAAGTCGGTAGCCAGATTGTGCTTTCAGACTTGCGTGGCGAAGTGATCACTGAGTTGTGCAGTGGTACCCATCCATCCTGGTCAGCGGATGGAAATCAGTTTGTTTGTGCACGGACGGTGGCTGAAGGGCTAGCAGGAAAGCAGATTTGGTTGATGGCAAGTGACGGCAGGGGTGGAAGATCCATCGGGCAAGGAACTTCGCCGAGTTGGTCACCCAATGGAAAGATGATCGCTTTTCTTCATGACAATGGAATTGTGCTTTACGATACGGAGAAAGAGGAGTCTCATGTGCTGGTGCCCCGTGAAGGTCATCGTTACAGCAGTTTGGGCGATACGATTGCTTGGGAATCTGATAGTAAACGCTTGGCTGTGCTTGCGACGCGTCCCAATTTTATAGAATTGGTGCTGGTTTCGATTCCACGCAAAGAGGTGGGGTCTGAGCTAGCCGATCCCCCAGTGGCAAAAGATGAAGTCAAGGAACCGGTCGCAGACGTGGTGTTAGAATCGCAGCGAGGGTTTGCATCTTGTCGCAGTGAAGGCCAACTGTCATGGGGCGAGGGGGGAATTTACTTTTCCATCATTCCAAATATTTCCGGAAGTGTTGCCAAGCAAACTACACTGCAGCTGTGGGTGCCAGCGGCAAACGGTGGAGTGAAAGTCGCTCCGCTGCTCTCACGTGACTTTGCGTGGAAATCAGCATCCGTTGAAGGAAATGGAATGTGGTATCTCGCGGTTTCTGAGCACTAAATCAGTGAGCTGATCGGCTGCCCCCACGCTTCTCGCCACCGCTCAAGAACACACCCCAAGAACACCGCTCAATACCAGAGTTGTGCAGAGAATCAACATTTGAGTTTTTGATCCGAATTGGGGTCACGTCAATGTCCGGTTGTTCTGTATCGTCTCCAACGTTTCCTATTCCGTGAGATTGAATTTTGTTGAACTCAACCCATGAATCAACCAAATTTTGATGCTAGCAGTGATCCGCATCGCGATCCGATACAGACGGGTCCGGCTGAATCGTCAGAGGCATCGGTACCACTAGATCGCAGCGAAACCAATGGTGGGGCAGGTTCTTCGGCCGCTGTTGGAAAAGTGCCCTTTTTGGGTATCCATTTCAAGTGCTGTGGCACGTATGGAAGAATCTATCGAAGTCACCTGCGTTATGTTTATGAGGGCCGCTGCCCGAAGTGCCGACGGCTGCTGACTGTGCCAATCGGTCCCGGTGGCTTGGATTCCCGTTTTCTGAGTGCGCAGTAAATGCATTGCCGGACGATCGAACTGTCTTGACGGTGCCGGGCTGATAAGAACCTGTGACGCCGTTGTGAAGGCGTGGGTGCACCCGTTTTTCGTCTGGGATCTGTCACGCACGAGCCTCTTGTTCACAATCAAGCGGTGACGGGGACCGGCTTGGCAAGTAATTCTCCTGAGTCGGCTGTCGTTCATGGTGTCATCGGGCTTTCACGATGTCTGTCTGTTTTGATACTGTCAGGTCGAATGCGTGGGGGGCAAACCAGCGTGTGTGTTTCACGCGAGGGTTTCATGACCATGATCCCGAAAAAATTCGAAATGATCCAAGCATGTTGGGTGAATACAAAGTTAGTCGTTGCACACGGCAGTGCCATCAGTTGAAACGCCCTTTGCAGGAGGGTGAGTGGTATTACTCCGTTGTGTTGGAATCAGGCGATGACTTTGTGCGGCACGACTATGCTGCTGAGAGTTGGACTGAACCGCCAGAGGGCGCTGTAGGTTGGTGGAAGTGCCGCATGCCGACTTCTGATCAAAAGAAGCTGGTGCTGGCGCCCGTTGAAGTGCTAACGGATTTGTTGCGTCAGATGGGAAGCCAACCCGAGAAAGCAAAAAGCCGCTATCTGTTGGCTTTAATGCTAATGAGAAAGCGTGTCGTGCGGCCGGTCGAGACTGAGCAGGATCAGCAGGGCATGCTGCGGGTGGAGGTGCTTGCAACTGCCGCTGAGATTGATATACCCATTTGTACGATCAGTCGTGGCGAATCGGAATCGCTTCGAGACGAACTCAATGAGATGCTTTATTGCGATGCCGAAGAGATAGAAGTCGGAGAGATAGAAGTCGGAGAGCAGCAAGGTGAGGCTCCGGAAGCCGAACTGGATTAAGAGAAAACGGTATGACTTTGGTTGCAGCGGATGCCGCAGCTGAAAAGCGGGGCATGTGAGAACACTTTGTCCTGACAATTACTAATTTGACAATTCATCTGCAGGGGCAACCCTGCTGAACACCGAAATTTGAGTGCAGGGATGCGACTACTCAGCTGGTTCGGAATGCTATTTATCTGCTTTGTCTCGGGTGGTGCTACCTGCGCCCCCAGAAACGCACCCATGCCATTTCCACCTCCACCAACTGTATTTAATGAGGCTCCGTCGCTTGATCAGATCGCGAGTGTCGTGAATCGAAATCAGATGATCCGCCAATTGAGCACTAACTCAGCGACTGTCAAACTGCTTAGCATGCCAAGTTTGCCCAGACTTAATGCGACGATGCACTTGGAGCGAGATAAGAATTTTCGGTTGCGGGCCAGCTTGCCAATTGTGATGGGAGCCGGCATGGACATGGGCAGTAACGACGAGGTGTTTTGGTTCGAAGTACCCGAAGGTATCTCGAAAACGTTGTACTACGCCCGGCATGATCAATATCGTCAACAGCTCGAGCGTGCAATTCTGCCAGTTGATCCATCTTGGATCATGGACGCTTTGGGCCTAGTTCAAATTGATCCCAGCACTGTCGATGCTGGGCCAGTTCGAAGGTCCGATGGAAGATACGAAGTCAGCAGCATGGTCAGTATGCCGAACGGTATCTATCACCGAATTTGTTTCATCGATCCCAGTGCTGGACACGTCACTGATCAGTACTTGTATTCACCGTCAGGGCAGCTGATTGCGGAAAGTCACGCATCAAAGCATGCATACTATGAGCAGTTCCAATGCAGCCTGCCGCACGTCGTAGAGATTAAGTTAACACCAAATCTAGGGCCACCGTTGGAAATGAAGATTGAGGTCGGAGCTTACACCATCAATCAGTTACTCAGCGGTGACCCGAATGTTTTTGCAATTCCGACCTCAGCATCAAACATGGTTGATTTGAACACCCTTTCCTCTGGTGCGGCAGCAGCGGGTCAGCCTTTGCCTTCTAATCCCGTCAACTACAGTGCGCAGGGAAATCCAAGATATCCGCTTCGTGGTGATCTGCGGTGACTTGTGATCTGCGGTGACTTGTGATCTGCGGTGACTTGTGATCTGCGGTGACTTGTGATCTGCGGACGAAGTGGTCACGCGATTCGCAACAAAAAGGTCTGGCGCGGACGCGACCAAAGATGTCTCATCTTGTTCAGAAGCGAGTCGGATTGGCCTGTGACAGCTGCTCGCGGTCACTTTGTACCATTCGTCTTGCCAGCTCTTGGAGAGTGGTGGTGGCAGTCCAGCCAAGTTTTGCCTTTGCCTTTGCTGCGTCACCAACAAGTTGCGTGACTTCAGAGGGACGCATGTATCGCGGGTCTTGCTCGACGTAGTTCTGCCAATCTAGATCAACAGCGCCGAATGCGGCCGCGAGGAAGTCGCGAATACTATTTGCGACCCCAGTTGCCAGAACATAATCATCAGGTTCGGGCTGTTGCAGCATTCGCCACATTGCCTCCGTGTATTCGGGAGCATAGCCCCAGTCTCGCAGTCCGTCCAACGATCCCAGTTTCAGCTTGTCCTGAAGACCCAGCGAAATCGAAGCAACAGCCTTGGTTATTTTGCGTGTAACGAATGATTCACCACGGCGTTCCGATTCGTGGTTGTAGCAAATGGCATTGCACGCAAAGAGGCCAAACGAATCACGGTAGAGACGTACCATGTTCGTTGCGAAAGACTTTGCGACTCCGTAGGGAGTCACGGGCCGCATTGCTGTCTCTTCGTTCTGTGGAACATCGTCAGGTCGGCCGAATATTTCAGAACTGCTGATGTGTAGGAAACGTGGTTTCTTCGCCAGGTCGCGTACGATTTCTAGCAGTTTAAGCGTGCCCATGCCTGTGAATTGGCAGGTCGTTTCGGGAATCTCGAAACTCGCACCGACATGGCTTTGTCCAGCCAAGTGGTAGAGTTCGTCGGGTTCTGTTTTCAGAAGGATGCGTCGGATGGTGGTGGTGTCGTCGAGGTCTGCGTAATGCAGAAAGAGGCGTTTGTCGTAGACCTCACTGTCGTGAAAAAGGGGGGCAAGACGTACTCGCTGCGTCGAACTGGTGCGACGGACCAGTCCGTGAACAATGTAATCACGTTTCAACAGTTGCTCTGCAAGGTACGAACCGTCTTGACCGGTAATTCCGGTAAGCATTGCAGATGGCACGTCGATATCCGTTGATGAGAGTAATTGTTGTCAGGCAATGCGGTTGTCGTTCGACTTCGATGATAAAAAATCGGTGTAGGAACGTCCGCAGTGGTTTTAATCTGTCTCTTATACACATCTGACGCTGCCGACGACTCCTTACGTGTA
>CAJXTM010000255.1 GCA_913061385.1 uncultured Rhodopirellula sp.
CTGTTCAGGAGTGGACAGCAAATCTCGAGCAGGATCACAAACAGGGTGAGGGAGAGTTCGTATCGGCAATGGTAGCTTTGCGATTCGAAATTCGTGATGCCTTACAACGCGGTGAAGTGCTTCGATCCCAAATACCTGAGGTTTATGGGGAGCGACTTGCGACCATCAGCGAAACGCAAGGTGTTTTGAAAGCCCAGCCAAAACAGATACGCCACAGTCAATTCGGCAATGTCATCCAGATTGCCACCTTGCACGTCAATCGCGATCAAACGAATCCTGTTGTTTTGAGTGAACAGAGCGTATTTCGAGTTCAGGGGAAAGTTGTTTCTCCAGCCCAAATTCACGTCGGGATCGGAGCCTTTGGAACCACACGAGCAAGTGCGGGCCGTTTTCTCACATCACGTAACGTCAACGGGAAATTTGCTCTGGAAATTCCTGTCGAGCAGTTTCGTCCCTTTCGTGGACGTGGTGACACCACTTCACCCGAGGGAATGGAAGTCTTTCACTGGTTCTGCCTGACATCCGATACCAATGCCGAACTTGAAATTTCATCTGTCGAATTGAAAACCGCGACAAATTAGAAACACTCCTGTACATACCTAAAAATTCCAACTGGAGAACCTTGATCAAATGACCAATCAACCAACACGGACTGCTGTTCAATTGAGTGTGGCAATCTTTGTCATTGGCATGCACGCAGCTACTTCGTTGAACTTGGCTTTTTCGCAAGAGATCAAATACGAAGATCGCATCGGATCGAACAAAGACTTTGACATGTGTGAAGACTTTCGATTCAAGCAAATCACAAAGCTTGTGAACGATGGAAAAATTTCACATCAACAAGGCTACAACATCTGGAAACGCATCCGGTCAGACAAAGATGAAGTCAAGAACGTCCTGAGCAGTGCTGTTGCAGCCAACGAACTGACCCAGAATCAAGCGGATCGATTGCTCCCATTGATCGATGCCACGATGACTTATCTCGACAATCGACACGGTCGTTTTGGCCAGCCCAAAGATCTCGTTGATGGCCAATTCAAGCCAGGGGAAGTGAGTACCAAGAACCGTGCCGCAATCTATCAGCGACTGGTTGCTGCCAATCAACTCGGAAAGGTGTACGACTACGACGTCGCTTCGATCATGAAGCAACTCTATGCAGGCTTTGATCAGGAAAAGGCCCCACTCGAAGAAGTTGCCATCTATCGAGGAGCACTGAACCCTCGCATTGCGCAAAGCGGTTCTCAGGCCCGCGTCCTTCAGATGGCACAAATGCAGCGTGACCAAAAGAAAAGTGGCCAGAACTCTCGTGCTGGTTACGGCGGTGCTGAACTCAAGATTGCGGACCCGGGTGATTGGATCAAGGATCTCGAAAAACCGATCTACTCCGGGCCGCAACCCGGTGAAAAGGTTCCCTCTTTGACAATGATCAACCTCCGTGGGGACAAGGCGGGTCAGGAACTGGATCCCATTGATTTAGCTGGCGACAAACTGCATCTCATGTTCTTTGTCAGCCAATCCCGCACCTTCGGCCGCTTCCTTGGCCAACTAAGAAAACAACTACAGTCCATCGAAGACAACTCCAATAAGCCTTGGGCGATGTCGGTGATCGTTTGCACCGATGATGCGAATGAAGCTGAAAAAAGTTTCGCGGTGCTTGATCAGCGTTATCCCAAAAGTCTTATTGTGGGACTGTCCCAAGATGGTTCGGCTGGCCCTCCTGCGTACGGACTGGACAAAAACCTGACTGCTACTGTCATTGTTGCCCAGAAAGGCAAAGTCCTGCACAACCTGCCGTATGCCGGCAATGCCTTCTATACGCAACCTCACATTCTCGGCGCCATCGCCAAGGCCATGGAGGTCGATCACGATACGCTGCGCAAATACATTAGCGATACGCCTGGCGATGCTGCCGCGCAAGCCTACGGCCGAGGCATGCAGCGGAACCAAGACGACTCAAAAACACCGGTAGCATCAAAGTTCCGTGAAAAACTCACTCCACTGGTCGTCAACAACAAGATCACTCGCGCTGACGCTGGCGAATTATTGCGGATCTCAGGAAATGAAACAGGTCTCAAGTCCAAGGTGGAAGAACTCGTTAACGCAAACAAACTCACTCGAGAAGAAGCAAAGGAACTATTGAGTACTGAACCGGTCGACGGGAAACGTCGGCGTGGCGAACCCAATCGTTAATGCACCAGAGTCGGTCTTGCATTCTCTTCCAAGCCAAGGGACCGCGGCCTTGCGCGGACCACTGAAATCATGAAAATCAAATTTGCAATTTTTCTCGCTAGTTCGCTCTGTTTCGGTACTGCCATGAGCGGGTTCTCTATGGACGCGCCTGCTCCCGTTGCCGAAGTCAAGAGCAAAAAACTCGACGAGACTGTCGACTTCAAAAACGACTTGATTCCCATGTTCACGAAGTTGGGATGCAACGCCGGGAAATGCCATGGATCAGCGATTGGACGCGGTGATTTCAAGTTATCACTCTACGGTGGACTGCCTGAGACCGACTATGACGAGATTGTACGAAGACTGGGCGGACGGCGTGTCAATCTGACCGATCCGGAGTCCAGTCTCATTTTCATGAAACCTGCCGAGTTTGTTGAGCATGGCGGCGGCGAGATTATCGATGACGGTGAAAATGCTCGATTGTTGCTCACTTGGATTCGGCAGGGTGCAAAATACATTGAGCAGCGTCAACTCAAGCACGTGCAAGTCACTCCCAATAGGTTTATTGCGAACCAGATCGGTGAACTGACCCCACTAAAAGTTCTCGCTCATTATCAGGACGGATCAACTCGTGATGTCACAAACCTGACTCAGTTTGCTGCCGATGATACGTCGGCGGTTACTGTTGACAGCAAATCTGCAACCGCCAAGGTCTTGCGTACCGGTCGACACCTCGTCATCGCAAGATACTCTACGGAAGTGATCCCGATCGAATTGGTAGTGCCAATCTCAGCGAAGATGATTGATCACTCTACCGAGCCGCGCAACAACTTTGTGGACAAGGAAGTTCTTGCGGCAATTTCTGAGCTTCGCATTCCGGTTTCACCCCTGGTCGACGACCGGGCATTCATGCGTCGGATTACCTTGGATCTAGCCGGAACGTTACCCGAGTACCGACAAGAAAGAGAAATGCGGGAGTTGAATCGAGAAACACTCGTCGACGACTTGCTCGCCTCCCAAGCATTTATCGACTTCTACGCCCTGAAGTTGGCGAAACTACTCAGAATCCATTCCAAAATTGACAAAAACCGGGTCAACACCACACCGCAAGCAGCTAGAGCATTTCATGATTGGCTTGCCAGTCAGTTGCGTAACGGAGTCGGCTACGACCATATGGTCCGGGAAATCATCACAGCGACAGGTGATTCATCCGTGTATGGTCCAGCAACTTTCTATACCACGGTGGAGGATGCCAGACTGCAAACAGAATTCGCCACTGAAGTTTTCATGGGTAGTCGTATGAAGTGTGCCAACTGCCACAATCATCCATTGGACAAGTGGACACAAGATGACTTCCACGGACTGACAGCCATGTTCGCAAAACTGACACGAAGTCAGGTCATTCGCATCAATCCGTTTGGCAAGAACATACACCCCAATACTGGGGAAGCTGCCCTGATGAAAATTCCGGGCGGCGAGTTTCTGCCAAAGGACATGAAAGATGGACGGGCTGTCTTTTCCGATTGGCTGACAGATCGCGACAATCCGTACTTTGCCAAAGCTATGGTCAATCGGCTCTGGAAATCGCTGATGGGTCGCGGACTTGTCGAGCCACTTGATGATTTTCGATCAACCAACCCTGCGACTCATCCGGAATTGCTGAATCAGTTGGCCGATGACTTCATCAATCATGGCTATGACATTCGCCATACGCTAAAAGTCATCGCGTTAAGTTCGACCTACGCTCGAAGTACGAATCCAATCGACGGAAACTACTCTGACAATCGGTTTTACTCGCACAGGGTGCAATCGCCTGTCGAGCCAGAGGTACTAGCCGATGCAATCTCTGACGTGCTGGGAGTCGCTGGCAACTACGGAAACGAACCCCCCGGCACACGGGCGATCGAATTGAAAGATGGCGCCATTCTTTCAGACGCACTGGACATACTCGGCCGCTGCAATCGCACCAAATCGTGTGAAGGTACTCCTTCGCCGATCGGACCACTGGCACAAAAACTTCACCTGTTCAACGGTGAGTTGTTGAATAGTCGCATCGGCGCTGACGGTGGGCGACTTGACCAACTTATCAAGTCGAAAAAAACACCAATGGAAATTGTCAACGAGTTTTACCAGACAGCCTTGAATCGACGACCCAATGAACAAGAAGTCAAATTCCTCTCACAATTGTTCAATGACAACAAGACTTCGGTCCAGCAACGTGCTGCCTTGGAGGATTTTGTCTGGGGCATCGTGACCTGCAAAGAATTTGTGACCAACCATTAGCAGATCTGTCCCTCTTAGGAATGGCAGTCCCAGATTCAAGCGACAGACTTCCGAAATTTCAAGCGATGGACTTCCGAAATACAGTGCAATCATCAAGCAGAAAAAGATCCATGAACACTTCTATACGATGCGACGGCGTCACTCGTCGCAACTTTGTCCGTGTCGGAGGCCTGACCGCATTGGGTCTGGGCATGGGGAATTTCTTGCAGCTTCAACGTGCTACTGCAGCCAATCCACTCTCGAGTTCGAGCAAAGCCGGCAAGGCCAAAGCTTGCATCCTGATTTGGCTCGACGGCGGCGCAAGTCATCTGGACACATTCGACCCCAAGCCCAAGACACCGTCCGAGGTACGCGGCCCATTCGATTCGATTGGCACCAACTTGCCTGGTATCCGCATCAGTGAACACTTGCCGCAAACTGCCAAGCTGATGGATCAGTTGGCGTTGATTCGCAGCGTCACTTCTCCGTTCGGAGTGCATAACTTTGCAGCCCAATACCTGATGACCGGATACAAACCTACGCCAGCGCTCGAATATCCCGCGATGGCTTCAGTCGTTGCACATTTGCGAGGGCAAAACGGAGTTTTGCCAGCCAATATCGCCATCCCCCACTTGGTCTCTCGTGATGCTGCCACACTTGGTAACGGTTTTCTTCCCAATAGCACCAAACATTTTTCCTTGGGCAGTGATCCTGGCAAGAGGAGCTACAAAGTTCAGGATCTTGATTTTTATCAAGGCCTTGATCTCTCGCGACTCGATCGTCGACGAAAGATCGTCAATGCCATGAACGAATACGGGAACCTGAAATCCCAACACAAAGGTCCAAGCGATCCTGACTTGGAACGTGCCTACAACGTAATCGCATCCGACGAAGCCAAAGCGGCATTCAACCTGGAAGAAGAACCCAGCAAGGTACGTGAGTATTACACGCTTGATCCGCGAGCTAACGTTCACGACTCCAACAACATTGGCCAACAATGTCTTCTGGCCCGCCGCCTGGTTGAACGAGGCGTGCCTTTTGTCACCGTGAACAACACTGGCTGGGATAACCATCTGGATTTGGCGACCTATGCAAACCGTAATCCGGGCGATCTGCGCTCTGCATCGCACGCTCTGATCCCGGGTATGGACAAAGCTCTTGCCGCTTTGATTGGAGATCTGAAGGATCGTGGGATGCTTGACGAAACATTAGTTTTGGTGATGACAGATTTCGGCCGGACACCAAAAATCAACAGCACAGGGGGTCGAGACCACTGGCCTAATTGTTTCAGCGTTGCAATGATCGGTGCTGGTATTCAAGGTGGGCAAGTGATTGGCGCAAGTGACGCGTTGGGCGAGTTCGTCAAAGATCGACCCATCACCCCAGGCGACCTTTCATCAACCATTTACACGCTCCTTGGAATTGATCCAAAACATGAACTGCTTACGCCGGACGGTCGCCCCATTCGTGTCGCGCCACAGGAATCAGAAGTGATTGAGGAGCTATTGGGATGAAAAAATGGATCCATGATTCTTTGTCACTGTCGACTCCCGGCCTGCTTTCGATTTTGGTCACCTCGCTGCTCTGGACCTCTACCCTATGCGGACAGACCCCACCAGTCACAGCCGTTGTATTCACGCCCGACGGCAAGTCGATCGTCAGCTGCTCACAAACAGGATTGCAAGTCTTCAGCTGGCCTGACTTGCAATTGCAAAAGACTGTCAGGGTCGCCTATGCCAATATACACTGCATGACATCTGTCTCTTATACACATCTGACGCTGCCGACGACTCCTTACGTGTAG
>CAJXTM010000256.1 GCA_913061385.1 uncultured Rhodopirellula sp.
ACGAGATCAGCCTCGGTCTCGTGGGCTCGGAGATGTGTATAAGAGACAGCGTCACTACAACTGACGCGATTCCGACTATGAAAATTCGTTTGACGTTGAGATCGTCGTAAGCAGCCATGGCGGACCATCAAATCTGAGGTATCTGTTTTTGAATCAATTAATCCCAGAGGCTCACAGACCGACGTCTGAGCCCCGTCACTTCTATATATTCTCGAACGCGATCGATTCACCCAACCTTGGGTCACGAACCGCGACAACTTTGTTCTGCTGAGCGAGGCCTAAACATAAGCCCGTCAGAAGCGAAACCATCCCTACAACACATAAGACGCTGGCAATTACACCCATGGGTCCACCGGCATTACCCCGCTCAGCCGATGGCATGATCATGAAGTAAACGTCCAAGTAGTGCATGACCAGCAGATAGGCTCCCCACGCACATACCAGGCCTGGCTTGCGACGCACATGGCGGCTCATCGTGCCAGCAAAAGGCAACATCCAATGGAAGAATATCAGTACCAATGCCACGCCTCCCCATGTCCCAAGCTGCCGGACATAAAACCACTCGGTCTCTTCTGGGATGTTTCCATACCAAATCAGCAAGTACTGGCTGAACGAGATGTACGTCCAGAAAAACACAAATCCGAAGATTAGTTTTCCCAAATCGTGGTAGTGCTCAACGGTCACTTCGTCCCTCATCGCACCCTTCTTTTGCAATACATAACTTGCAACCGCCAGTAGGCAATGAGCACCGAGGATACTGCCAGCAAAGAGATAAACACCAAACATGGTCGAGAACCACATCGGAGCCAGACTCATCACCCAATCGAACGCTGCAAACGTTGTGGTAGCAGAGAACAACATCACAGCCGGTCCGCTCCAGTACTGCATCTTATCGGTGATTGCTTTTTCACCAGTCTGGTCTTGGCGAACGCTATTTTTAAAGAAGAACAACGCGAGCATCGTCCATACGGCAAAATATCCAATGGTTCGCACCGTGAACCACTCTTGATTCAACCAACGAAGTTTCTCTGCCCAAACAGCTTGTGGAAGGCCATGTTCTGCTGCATAACCTGCGTCATCCCAGCGGTAGAGGATTCCGTCACCACTCCACAAGGAGGCAATGATTGGAATGAAGAGGATGCCCATCGGAATGACCATCACCATGACCAGTTCTGCGATTCTCCGGACAACAATGCTCCAACCGGCACGGACCAAGTGCTGAATCAAAACAAAGAACAGGCACCCAAGAACGATCGTCATGCAGTAAACCGCAGCAGTCAGATAAACCGACATACCAAAGTTGCCACCATCGGAACCAATATCGTTTGCTAGGTACCAACCGAGCAGCATAACAATCAAGCCACCCACACAAAGCGGTATTCGCAACGCAGCCAGCGAAGCAGGCAGCATAAAAGCGGGGTCATCAGCAGATTTGGGAGCAGGTGCGCTATGTTCGGACATCTGAGTCGTATCGTATTTGGTCGATTAGTGATTGATTGAATCGAATTTCGTCAACAACCGTCATTCAAGCAGAATCTTTCGCTTCTTTCTCTTCTTTCTCTTCTTTCTCTTCTTTCTCTTCTTTCTCTTCTTTCTCTTGGGCTGCCTTTGCGTCGGCATCAGCCTTCTCTTTCAACGCTTTCTGTATTTCAGACTGTTCACTGAGAATAGTCTCGCGTTGGGCCTCACTGATTTGATCAATCGAAGCATTCTGACTGAGCTGAAGTGCTCTCACGTATGCGACAATCGCCCAACGATCTCGTGTCTTGATCTGCCCTGAGTAGCCGGGCATCTTTCGAATACCGTTGCTGATCGTGCTGAACAGTTTGCCATCCGGATATTTGTCGGCGTAAAGCGTTTCCTGATGCAAAGAGGAGGGTGGAATCCAGCTTTGGGCAAGTATTTTCTGTGCTCGAACATTGACCAATCCATTCCCGGATCCATTCATTCCATGACAGACAGAGCAGTAAATACCAAAGTTCTTTCGACCATTGGCGAGCACCTTTTCGTCCAACACGAGTGGATTGGAGCTGAGCCATGGGGTCGTATCCATCACGCTCGGCTTGGCATCTGCTTCCGCATCGGGCTTATCAGAATCACCCTTATCTGCATCGGCACCTGACTTATCGCCGTCTGAATCGCTGCCTTCGTCAGCTTTTTCAGCCTGAGTAACATCTTGTGATTTTGACTCCTGAGCCGATTCGGCTTCCGCCTGGTACAGCGGGTTGAAGCTTCGGACCAGTCGGTCCGCCCTCGGTCGGTCGATCACCGACAAAGCATTCATGTCGATCCCGGTCATGAAGTCCAGGTCAGCTTGCATCTCGCCTCTGGCCACCGTGCCCGGCACATCTGGGCGCATTGCACGCCCATCGCGGAACAGAGTGGAATACTGCTGAGCATCCTTTGAGGGAGAAAAATCCATGTCATAAAAGACGTGGAACCTTGGCTGACTGCTGTGGCTGACCCGCATTTTCAGCACGATCAACAGCGGTATCACCGACAAAGCAGCCACCAGTCCCCAAATCATGAAGAATGGTTTTGGAACTTTGTCTGAAGAGTCATCATCAACGACCGTCTGCACATAATCCGTCTCGGTATCACCGAGTAGCTTTTCAACACCACCACGATCGAACTGACCATCCTTTGAGTCGATGTAAAGGAAAAAGCGATCGTCTGTCACACGGTCGAATCTCGGATCAGTGAATACAGGGTTGCTGAACCTAGGCAGCCCGTTCAAAGCCCACATCCCGAAGAATGCACCGAACGAGGCGAACAGCACGGTCAACTCGAATGCAACCGGCATGAAAGCTGGCAACGACAGGAACGGTTTACCCGAGATGATGTACGGATAATCGTATGCGTTCATCCAGACCTGCATCACCAAAGCAGTGGCAGTACCCGTCACGCCAGCACCAAGCACGATCCATGGCAAGACAGTGGGCTTGATCCCCAGAGCCTTATCAATTCCGTGGACAGGAAATGGAGTGAATGCATCGGTTTTCTCATACCCTGCATCGCGGACCCGTCGACATGCAGCGAGCAATGTATCAACCGAGGTGTACTCGGCGACGACTCCGTGGACTTTCTTTTCGTTATTCTCTGACATCAATTCACAGTTGTAAAAAGTCTGACTTCCGCCAGTGGTTTCCTGCTCCTGGCTAACCCGGAGCAACTCTTTCTTCTGTACCCGTAACTAGTGATCACCATCATTGGAAACGTGGTATTGCTTCGCCAACGTTGCCTTTGTCTCCGCCATGTTGATGACGGGCATCAAGCGACAGAAGAGAAGGAAAAGTGTGAAGAACAAACCAAACGATCCAATCAACATTGACCAATCCACCCAGGTGGGCGAGAAGTACGCCCAAGCACTCGGCAGATAATCTCTTGACAAACTGGTCACCACAATCACAAACCTCTCGAACCACATCCCGATATTCACGAAGATGCAGACCGAAACAATCATCCACGGCGTGGTTCGCAGTTTCTTGAACCAGAACAACTGGGGACTGATCACGTTGCAGGTGACCATGGTCCAGTAAGCCCACCAGTACGGACCGAAGGCGCGATTGGTGAACGCAAATTTTTCTTCCTGCACTTGGCCGTACCACGCAATGAAGAACTCCGTTCCGTAAGCCAATCCGACAATCGAACCGGTCGCCAGAATGATCTTGCACATATTATCGAGGTGCCGGATCGTAATCAGCTTTTCGAGGCCTAGCATTTTGCGAGCCGGAATCATCAAGGTCAGCACCATTGCGAAACCACTAAAGATCGCCCCCGCAACAAAGTAAGGCGGGAAGATCGTCGTGTGCCAACCAGGCACCTGCGAGACCGCGAAGTCAAACGACACGATCGTATGTACGGATAGAACCAAAGGGGCTGCGAAGGCGGCTAGCAAAGCGTAGGCCTTCTCGTACCGCATCCAGTGCCGTGAAGAACCAGACCACCCGAGAGATAACATGCCGTATGCCATACGTCGCCACTTATTCGTCGATCGGTCGCGGAACGTTGCAAGATCAGGCACCATCCCCATGTACCAAAACAACAGAGAAACGGTGCCGTAGGTACTGACCGCAAACACATCCCACAACAGCGGACTGCGGAACTGAGGCCACATCCACAAGTTCAAGCTCGGATATGGAGCCAACCAAAAAGCGAGCCACGCTCTACCGACGTGGATACCCGGGAAGGTTCCTGCACAAACCACAGCAAAGATGGTCATTGCTTCGGCAGCGCGGTTAATGCTGGTACGCCACTCCTGCCTAAACAGAAACAAAATCGCACTAATCAGCGTTCCAGCGTGACCGATACCAACCCAGAAAACGAAGTTGACGATCGGCCAACCCCAAAATACTGGCGAGCGGTTACCCCACACTCCTACACCGGTGTAGATCAGGTACAGAATACAGATCCCCAACCACTGCAAGAGCGCAAAGGAGATCAGAAAACCGATCACCCAACTCGTACTTGGCTTGCGCTCAGCTACCTGACACACCGCTTCGGTAATGTCATGGTAGGTCGTATCACCAAGCACCAACGGTGCTCGTTCGCCGGGTTGCTCGACCGTGTTATCCAGTCCGTTTGGAATGGCAAGTGACATGGACTTTTACTTCGTAGTTGACAAAAACATGTTGGATCAATCGCGTGAACGCCACGTGGCACTCACGAACTCTCTACCGCTCTTCTACTCTTTCGCGGCGGCACTCGGCTCACCCGAATCATGACTCTCTGTTTCGTGAACACCATCATGACCCTTATGATCACCGTCTGCATGATCACCGTCTGCATGATCACCGTCTGCATGGTCACCGTGATGCGATTCGTGCAAATGCAAATTCACAAGATCACTAAGTTGCTTGGCAGTCATCAGGCGTTTGTGTGGGTTCGTTACCCTCGCAAGATATTCCGTTCGAGCCTTCACGTTCAACTGACTCAACATGCCGTAACTCCGAGGCCCACTCCGCTTCTTGGAGACTGCAGACTCCGGATCAGAGATATCCCCGAATTCGATTGCTCGGGTTGGGCATGCCGACTGACAGGCAGTGACCACATCCCCATCAGCAACACTGCGACCCTCTTTGATCGCGTTGATTTTGGCACCCTCAACCCGCTGAATGCAGTAAGTGCACTTTTCCATCACACCGCGACCGCGAACAGTCACCTCAGGATTCATCACTAGAGCCTGCAGTTTGCGATTCGCTGATTCGATGTGGCTCGGATAGGCATCAATGCCGTAACCGGTACCAATGTCTTCGTTGTAATTAAAGTAATTGAAACGGCGAACCTTGAACGGACAGTTATTGGCACAATAACGAGTACCGATACAGCGATTATAGGCCATCGCATTGATACCCTCTTCGGTGTGGACAGTAGCAGCGACTGGACAAACCTGCTCGCATGGAGCAGTTTCACAGTGCATACAGGCCACCGGTTCCTGAACGATGTCGGCGTTCGTCTCATCGCCTTGGAAGTAGCGATCAAGACGCAACCAGTGCATTTCGCGACTATTCATGACCTGTTCGCGACCTACGATGGGAACATTGTTCTCACTCTGGCAGGCAACAACACATGCACTACAGCCAATGCACTTGCCAAGATCAATCGACATTCCCCATTGGGGAACGGTGATCCCCTTTTTCTCGTCTTCGGCCTTCAACTGCGTGAGCGGCTCAACCCACGGCGAACCCTTTTTACCTACATGTGGAACGTGCGGCCCCTGCGCCTCGGCGAATTCCGGAAGAGTCTCGTAAAGCTCTGCTGTACCTTCACGCACCAAAGTGAAACTTCGCACTTCTGTCTCATCGCGACCACGCTCATCAATCGCCCAATGGTCTTGTGTGGTTGCCAGCACATAGTCGGTGTATCGCGGACGCCCCTCGACACCGTAGGCGATCATCACGCCTTCGCTACGACGAATCGCTGAGACGTCGAAACCGACGACATCGACACCCTTTGCAGGATCTCCACCAACCATCCCCACTCGCTCGCGACCGTAACCAAGGGTCACAACAATAACACCCGGAGCACATCCTGGCATCTCGTAAACGGGCAGCTCAATCTTTTCACCGTCAATCCTCAGAGCAACCATTTGCCCATGATGCAGCACACGCCCACTGCCGGCTGAACTATCCGTTGCATCACCATCGAGACTCAGACCCCGAGCAGTCGCAGGACTCATCACAGCCTGTCTCTTATACACATCTCCGAGCCCACGAGACCGAGGCTGATCTC
>CAJXTM010000257.1 GCA_913061385.1 uncultured Rhodopirellula sp.
GCGTCAGATGTGTATAAGAGACAGGGCAAAACACTCCGCCAGCGGTAAACGAATCTTCTGCATCGAGTGCTTCGCAGATCGTCGTTGCAGAAGAGCACAAACCATTCTTGGCAAGTGCCCAAGCATTCGTTGATGCCTATGCAAAACGCGATTCAACAGCCATTGGCGACATGTTTACGGCGAATGCTGAATTCCTAGATGAATTTGGTCAACTGACTCAAGGTCGCGAGGCCATTGTCGTGGTGTTTGAAAATGTGTTTCGCAATTCACAGGGTGCGACCATCGATGAAATCGCAATCGAACGGATCAGGAAAATCACGGATCGTGTGGCAATGGAAGAAGGCGTGGTTTTTGCTGCCGAATCGTCTGATCACTTGCGGACTCAGAGTCGTTATGTCGCGTTACATACGTTGGAGGCAGATGGTAAGTGGCGGATCAATTCACTCAAAAATTTGCCAACCAGTAGTGTCAGTCGTAAGGAACAACTGGAACAACTTTCATGGCTAACGGGAGATTGGGTCAATGAAGATGATGAATCGGTGGTTCACACAGTCTGCAACTGGTCCGATGACGGAAATTACCTGCTACGACGTTTCACAGTCCAGACGCGAGACGGCAAGGAAATGAGTGGAGTCCAACGCATTGGCTGGGACCCAGCCCGAAAGAAAATCCGCTCATGGACCTTTGATTCCCACGGTGGATTTTTTAGCGGATTGTGGACCAAGCACGACAAACAATGGCTGCTGAATTCCGCTGGCGTTGCGGCGAATGGTGAATCGGTCACCGCAACCAGTGCTTACACCCTTCACGACGCTGAAATGGTGACATGGCAATATCGCAGCCTGATTGTGGCCGGCAATGTTCGCGAAAACTTGGAACCCATCACAATGGTGAAACGCCCACCACCACCGACACGATCAGCTAAGTAATCAATCATATCCCTCACGCAGAAATCCACATTTCCGAGATCCGACCGATGATTAAGACAGCATCCTACTTTCTGCTGGCTGGAACTTTTCTCATGACGCCGATCAGCGAACTTCACGCTCGCGGGCGAGGTGGTGGGGGTGGCGGCCGAGCCAACATGAGTCGCTCCAGCATGAGTCGACCCAATGTCAGTCGCCCTAGCCCAAGCCGACCCAATGTCAGCAGGCCCAGCCCAAGTTTTAGTCGCCCAACCCGACCAAGCACAGGAATGCCGTCAGTCTCACGTCCCTCCATGCCCTCGACACGACCCTCTTTCCCGTCCACACGACCCTCTTTCCCGTCCACACGACCCTCTTTCCCGTCCACACGACCTTCTTTCCCGTCCACACGACCTTCTTTCCCGTCCACACGACCTTCGATGCCGTCCACACGACCTTCGATGCCGTCCACACGACCATCGCTGCCAGGAGACCGTCCCTCAACACGACCATCGCTGCCAGGAGACCGTCCTTCGACACGACCATCGCTGCCGGGAGACCGTCCTTCAACCCTTCCTGCAGACCGACCTGGCAGTGGCACTCGTCCCGGTACGGATCGTCCGTCGGTACGCCCTAGTCTGCCGGGTCTTGATGGCGATCGTCCTTCTATCGGTGACCGCCCCAATCGCCCGGACAGGCCAAACCGTCCGGATCGGCCCAGCATCGATGATCGTCGCGCCTCATTGAACGACCGCTTGGATCAGCGTCCAGGCCATAATCATCCTAACCACGAACGACCAGGCTACGGCTGGGACAACTGGTACGACCACCACTACAGCCATCACCAACATTGGCACCACGGTTCGTGGCATCATCCGTGGCGGCCGCCTACATATTGGAACTACTGGTGGAATCGTTACCCAGCATTGACCACATTCGGCCTGACGACATGGGGTATCAATCGTGTCGGATGGGCGTTTGGTTACAACAACTATTACAACCCCTACGTGACTCCCAGCACTGTTGTGGTTGACAACAGCGTTTACGACTATTCGCAACCAATCATCATGGCTCCCGGCGAAAGCACGCTCTCGAGTGACCCATTAAACGCACCACCTGCAGATGTTCCGGAAGCCTCGCTCACCACCTTTGATCAAGCTCGCAATGATTTCTACGCAGGTGATTATACAGCAGCCTTGAAAGCAACCGACCAAGCTTTGAAAGAAAGCCCCAATGATGCAGTGATGCATGAATTCCGAGCCTTGACTCTGTTTGCACTGGGGCAATACCAGGAGTCGGCAGCCACACTGTATGCAGTATTGAGTGTTGGTCCCGGTTGGGATTGGACGACCATGATTGGCCTCTACCCACAGGTCGATATCTATACGGAGCAACTGCGAAAACTCGAGCAATTCGTCACCGACAATCCAGATGACAATGCTGGCTTGCTGGTACTTTCGTACCAATACATCACTGCCGGACATGATCAAGCAGCAGCAACCGAATTGGAACGATTGGTCGCTCTAACCCCAACCGACCCGGTTGCAATCCAGTTGCTACTGAGCGTCGAACCGAATGCCAAAATTCCTGACCCACCCAAGGAGTTGCTTCCGCCACAGCCAACGGCCAAGATCACCAAGGACCAACTCAAAGGATCATGGTCGGCAGATAGGGATGGACGTGGCTTTGCGATGGACCTGAAAGAAGACGGGACTTTTGCGTGGACGTACTCTCAGGGCGATCAATCGCAGGAAGTCACCGGCGTCTGGGATGTCGATGACAAGGGAATCTTGGCGATGGAGATGAACGATGACGGTGTGATGCTGGCTCAGGTTCTCTTTAAAGCCGGAAAGCTCAACTTTTACATGATTGGTGATACAGAGGGAACGCCACCGCTGGAGTTCACCAAAGGGTAAATTGATCGGGTACGACAAGAATGCCGTGTTTCCTCGAGACATCGTTTTTTTTTTCATTGAACAAACTCAGGGCACGTTCCTAGTGCCCCGATGCGTGGTAGCCTGTGTTCTACACCCTGTTTTCCCTGCGACCGGCAATTGATCATGAAAGACAATGAATTCCCTCGAACAATGCCACTTTTTCTTACAGGTGCTGTTCTTACGCTGCTTGGCTGCCTCGCCTTCGCAGCGCCAAGCGTCGCCGGAACGTGGGTGATAGGAGTGATTGGTGTGGTTCTGTTAATCGCTGGAATCATTCAATTATTGACGGGCTGGTGGGCTGAGCGTTGGTCGCAAAGAATCTCACCCATCATCATCGGTTTGGTTTCCACCGTCTCCGGTATTGGCCTGCTCACCGAACCTTGGATCGGGTCACAGATGGTCATCTGGGTGATGTCCATTTTCTTCGTGGCCGGTGGTGTTTGGAAAATGGTCACCGCTTTTAGTTATCGCCCGGCAAAGGGTTGGCTCTTGCTGTTTTTCAGTGGTGTCATTGCCGTGGGTCTCGGATATTGGATGTTCACACGAACGGGCGAAGAAGCATTGGAGATCATTGGCATTCTAGCCGGCATCGATTTCTTGCTGACCGGCATTTCCATACTGGCTATTGCAATCACTGTGCGGCAACTGATGGCAGTTGTTCAGGATGTATCAGAGCACTCATCGCAGGACCAAAACTCGGACAACCCGCTGCTTGATTGATTACTTTCACCAATGTTGACGAAAAACACCTTAGTAAAAGCATCGGGGGATTTCAGACGCCACTGGCTTGAACTATTCCTGACGAATGGACTCTACACAGTCATCGCCGTTGTCCTTCTGACACCGATGTTGGTTGCGTTATCCCAATTGCTTCTGCGTCTCTCAGGAAAGGCGGTACTTGCAGATCAAGACATTCTCCTTTTCTTGCTTGAACCGGCGGGTTGGATCTGTGTAATCACGTTGGGTGCTTTGTGGCTGGGAATCATTATTCTCGGACAGGCGTCAATGATGGCCATTCTCGCAGCCCCGCTCCACCATAAGACGGGCACGGTCGTTGCGATTCGTTTTGCAGTGGCACATGCATGGCAAATCAGTCAGGTCACAGCCCGACTTGTCATCCGTATTGGTCTGTTGGTAGCACCATTCCTCGGAATAGCCGCGGTCACCTACGCGATTCTGCTGAGCAAATTCGACATTAATTTTTATCTGCAGGAAAAGCCAACTGAATTCATCGTTGCTGTTTCTATCGGAGCGGTTCTGGCCATTACCTTGGCGATTCTGCTGTTGAGATTTGTCTCCAGTTGGATACTCGCTTTGCCACTAGTTCTTTTTGAGCAGGTCCCGGCCTCACAAGCACTTCAGGAGAGCGCGCGTAGGACGGTCGGTTCGCGGACTCGTATCGTCTCCCTGTTCAGCCTCTGGACTCTCGCTGGATTTAGCTTATCTGCCTCGATGACATCTGTAGTGGTTTGGACTGGTCGCTTAATCATCCCAGACAAAGTCACCTCACTCACTCTGCTGATCATCTCTCTGGGAGTTTTTTTGCTGATTTGGGCAATCATCAACTTGCTGATCCAGATGATCAGCAGCAGCCTGCTTGCCGCAATTTGGTTGAACCTGTATCGCGAAATTGGATACGACGACGGTAAATTCAATTTCACAAACTACAACTCTGCAGTCTCATCTGGCAGACATGGCGGCATCCGCATCACAGGCAAACGTCTAATCGCAGGCAGTCTGATTGGATTAATGGCGGCCGCAATCATCGGAATCTGGACGATTGAAAGTGTTCGTCTGGAAGATGATGTTGAGATCATTGCACATCGTGGCGCATCTGCTATCGCTCCCGAAAACACTTTGGCGGCAATGCGGCAAGCCATCGACTATGCCACTGACTGGGTCGAGATCGACGTACAGGAAACAAGCGATGACCAAGTCGTTGTTTTCCACGACAGCGATTTCATGAAATTGGCCAAGATCGATCTCAAGATCTGGGACGCAACCATGGCAGACCTCGCAAAGATTGACATTGGCAGCCACAAAGATCCTGCATTCAGTAGCGAACGTGTTCCGACCTTGTCTGAGTTACTCACTACCTGCAAAGGAAAAGCAAAGGTCGTCATTGAACTGAAATATTACGGTCATGACAAAGACCTCGAGCAGCGGGTATTGGACATCGTAAATGCACATGAAATGTCCTCTGATGTCATGTACATGTCTTTGAATCTGGATGCTGTAACCAAAATAAAAGAGTTAAATCCAAAGTGCCGTGCCGGTTTGCTGATGTCGGTACTGAGCGGCAACATCCAAGATACCAAGGCAGACTTCCTTGCCGTCAATGCAATGTTCGTCAATCGATCTTTTATCCAACGTGCTCACGCCAGTGGAAAAGAGGTTTACGTATGGACCATCAATGATGCTGTAACCATGTCGCGGATGATCGGGATTGGCGTGGACGGACTCATCACGGATAAACCCGACCTTGCTCGGCAAGTGCTGGCTGAAAGATCAACTTTGAATCCAGCAGAACGACTGTTACTGGAACTATCCGAAACCTTTGGTGTCACCCCTATCGTGACCGACCAGTAGCCAGCGTTTCCCTCGCCGATTCCTCCCAGCCCCAAGCAACTGCGGCAGTTAAACTAGTCGTTAAATGGCACATCAGTCCATTCCCAACGGCACTCAGAAATTCGATTGCTTTTGGGATTGATCAATTGAAATGTTGCGATCGATCCAATCAGCAAATCGACCGTTGTTGCCGGCACTACCATTTCGCTCAGGTCGGGTTGGCCAACTGGATGCGACCAGATCTGAAATCGTTCATATTGTCTGCCGGTCGGCATCAGAATCCATATTTGCGCCAGTCCTGTGTCACTTACGATGCTGAATCGGAATCGACCTTGATTCTCGATCACTCCTGCCATGTCTCGCGGGAGCATGGTTTCAAAAACACCAACGATTTCATCACTGATTGGGATATCAGTCATATCAAAACGAATATCCCAATGAAACTTTCCGTCGGGGAGCTTCCAGCGTGAGAAGTTAGGAACCAGAGATGGGGTACGACAGCTATACTGCAAATCTTCGTCGATTGTCGCCAAATGGATTCCGAATTCATTGTTCTCTGGGCGTCAGCGATCCGTCGCATCCTTATTCGACTATATGAATAGGGCTGCCACGCCTGCACCTTTGCTGTCGCGGCCCAGTCTCTCAAATCAAAAACCCGATCATCCGAAATCACTTCGACACCAACGACTGAGATTTTTGGTAGCGTTTCGACTTCTTCCTAGACCTGTCTCTTATACACATCTGACGCTGCCGACGACTCCTTACGTGTA
>CAJXTM010000258.1 GCA_913061385.1 uncultured Rhodopirellula sp.
CGAGATCAGCCTCGGTCTCGTGGGCTCGGAGATGTGTATAAGAGACAGGCGGTGACCATTCTGGTTTCGGTTGCCACGCTTGTCTGGCTTTTCAATTCGTACGTGGCAAAGCCATTTCGTACCTTGATTG
Source organism: uncultured Rhodopirellula sp. (assembly GCA_913061385.1). Taxonomy (GTDB): domain Bacteria; phylum Planctomycetota; class Planctomycetia; order Pirellulales; family Pirellulaceae; genus Rubripirellula. Next base: position 131 of record CAJXTM010000258.1, read on the forward strand.
ATGGATCACGATTGGTTGCTGGTGGCGAGTTCAAGCACCAAATTGATCTGGGGACTGAAGACGAGTTGAGTGAATTGGCTCAGGCAATGAACCAAATGACGGATAATTTTCGGAACACGCTTGCTGAACTCAACACCACTTGCGCGGGGCTGGATCGCGAGGTCAAGGAAAGGACTCGTGAGGTAATTCAGAATGAGCAGCTAGCGAGTGTGGGTTTTCTGGCTGCTGGTGTGGCGCACGAAATCAACAACCCTCTTGCAACGATTGCCATGAGTGCAGAAGTATTGCAGTCCCGTCTATCTGACTTGGCAATGCTGCCCGCCGAACAACGCGTGCTTGACGGAGAGTTGCAACATGAGCTGCCCAGGAATCTGCGTCGTATCGAGGACGAAGCTTATCGCTGCAAGGGAATCACGGAAAAACTGCTTGACTTCAGTCGCCTGAGCGAAGTGCGGCGTGCCCCTACTAATATCATTGATGTGGTAAACGAAGTGGTCGATATGGTGGGGCAGTTGGGTGAGTTTCGCTGTAAAACGCTCAACACGCACACTGCAGAAACGGTCGTTGCCGAGGTCAATCCGCAGGAAATTCGGCAGGTGATTTTAAATTTGGTCACCAATGCACTCGAGAGTGTGGATGCTGATGGTGCCGTCGATATTTACGTTGGCACGCAAAACGGAGAAGCCTCTGTGGTTGTGGAGGATACCGGATGCGGCATGGATAGTGAAACGCAGGAACATTTGTTTGAGCCTTTCTTTACCCGTCGTCGGGATGGCACAGGCACCGGGTTGGGCTTGAGTATCAGTTATCGAATTGTTTCCAAGCACGGTGGTTCGCTCAATGCAAAAAGCGCTGGGCCAGGTTGCGGGTCAAGGATGGTATTGACGTTGCCGTGTGTGGCATCGGAAGAAAAGAGTGAGACAGGAAGTCCATTGGCACTTGGGTTGAAGCATGAGTCGTATCAAACAGTCAGTTGAACAACCGTCGATGCGTATTCTGTACGCTGACGACGAGCCGAATTTGCAGGAGTTGTATCGGATCGAACTGCCCCGAATGGGGTACGCGGTCACCGTTTGCCCAGATGGGTTGACTGCCGTGGCGGCATTGGAAAAAGAACCGTACGACTGTTTGTTGGTTGATCTCGATATGCCCGGTCTGAACGGGCTGGAAGTGATCAGGAAAGCGCGGGAGTTGCGACCCGAAATCGAAGCGGTGGTGATGACGGGAAAGCCAAGTCAGGAAACAGCAATCGAAGCACTACGGTACCAAGTCTTCGATTACCTTACGAAACCGGCTCGTCTGTCAGATATCTCTGGCATGCTGGGACGCGTAAATGAACGCCGTCATGCCCGACGACAAATGGCTGCCCTAGAGCACCGCTTGCGGCGGGCTGAGGGCGATTCGCAACTCGTTGGAACTGGACCCGCCATGGAGCGTGTTCTGAAGTTGATTTCAAAGGTTGCACCCACCGATAGTTCTGTCTTGATCCGTGGTGAAACAGGTTGTGGAAAAGAGCTGGTTGCGCGTGCATTGCACGACAGCAGTTTACGCGCAGAACAGCCCATGGTGGCTGTGAATTGCGGTGCTCTTCCTGAGAACCTGATCGAGAGTGAGTTGTTTGGGCACTGTCGCGGGGCATTTACGGGCGCCGATACAGCTAGGACAGGGCTCTTCGAAGTTGCTGATGGAGGTACTATCTTTCTCGATGAAATCGGTGAGTTGCCGTTGTCCATGCAAGCGAAGTTGTTGCGAGTTCTGGAAACTGGCGATATCCGCCGCCTGGGTGATAATCAAACGGTCAATGTGAACGTGCGAGTCGTTTGTGCAACGCATCGTGATCTCGAACAGATGGTCGAAGAGGGAACCTTTCGCGAGGACTTGATGTTCCGCATCAATACCTTCGAAATTGGTGTGCCGGCATTGCGAGAGCGGACGGAAGATATTCCAGTGTTAGCAAGGCACTTGCTTCGTCGACACCGCAGTGACGGCAGTGATGATGCTCTCTTTACTGATTTGGCAATGCAGGAATTGCAGGGACATCAATGGCCCGGCAATGTTAGGGAACTCGCTAATGTACTCGAGCACGCCGCGATTCTTTGCGAATCGATGCCAATCGGGCATGACGATCTTCCTCGGCACTTCGGCAAACGCCAATTGAGAAAAGAAATCCGCGATTCCAGACCCATGACATTGAGAGAGTTGGAAGCACTCGCCATTGAAAAGGCGGTCGAGCGACATGATGGTAATAAACCTGCCGTCGCTGCTGAGTTGGGCGTCAGTCTGAAAACGCTCTACAATAAATTGAACGCTGCGGAAGAACGCCGACAAGCTGGTTAGCTTGCAATAACAATCGCTCTTCGAAGCTGCGCTTGTGGATTATTCGGTATCTTGTGGTTGCCGCTGTTGTGTCATTTCTGGTGTTGATCAAACCAGCTCTGAACTTTAAGGCCGCTGTGTTGCTGGCTGGGAATCGCAGCGGCAAGTTCACGCTTGATGATGAGATGGTCTGGTGAGTTTGCTAGATTCTTCCATTCGTGTGGGTCGCTCGCGTGGTCATACAATTCTTCAGATCCGTCTTCGTATCGGATGTAACGCCAGCGTTGCGTGCGGATCGCTGTGTTGCCTTCGCCGTAGGAAGATATTACCGGAGAACGCTGCTGGTTCGGGGCGGTTAGCTGGGGTTTGATGGATTTACCGTCGAGGTAATCGGGCACCGTCAGTCCTGCGAGGTCGGCAAGGGTGGGGTAAACATCAATGAGGCTGACGGGCTGCATGCAGACGGTGCCAGGTTTGACGCTTGCCGCACGAACCATGAATGGAATGCGTGTTGTTTGTTCCCATATGGCACCTTTGCACCAGTGCTTTTTTTCTCCCAGATGCCAACCGTGATCGCTGACTAACATGATGATGGTTTCTCGGCCCCGCGGATTCTTTTCAAGGGCATCGAGGAAACGACCAATCTGTCGATCAACAAAGGCAATCGAGGCCTGGTAGGCTTGGATTGTCGAATCCCAGTCGTTGTTAGCAACAATGTATTCGTGATCACTCAGGTCAGTTTGAATGGTTCCGTCCTTCGCTTTTCGATCGTGCAGTGATTTGTGCGCGTGCGTTCTTGCAAGACGCCTTGCAAACACGGGCATGTCGTCCCAGTCATTGGTCGCGGGTTCCAGTGGCCTGTGAATCATATCGAGCGGGAACTGATTGAAGTATTTCGCGGGAACTTGTAAGGGGCGGTGAGGACGGAAAAATCCCACGGACATGAAGAGCGGTTGTTTCGACTTCTGGTTCCATTGCTCGATTGCCCATTGAGCAACTTTGTAATCACCCATCTGCTCGTCACTGGTGTCCAGCGCGTAGCCGTCATTAGGCGGCTTGGCACCGCCGAATTTATCTTCTCCCCTAGGTGGCTTGGGATCTCTGGGCCGCCGCAGTAGAGAGTCTCCCTGAGTGCCGGGGCCCCCGTGGTGAACCTTTCCACCGCTGGCCACGCGATAGCCATTTTTCTGAAAAAACTGCTGCATCGACGGAGTCGTGATGCTTTTCTCGTCTTTGAACTTGGCGTTGAAATAAGTGCCAGTGTGAAATGGGTAAATGCCATGGTTCATGCTGGTGCGGGAAGGACGACATTGAGGGGCGTTGCAATACGCCTGGGGGAACAGCATGCCACTTGAAGCCAACGCATCGATGTTGGGTGATTTGGCATCAGGATGCCCTTGCAGGCACCCAACCCAGTCATTCAGGTCGTCAACGATGATGAACACAATGTCGGGGTGTGGTTGAGCTGTTTGGCCGCTGACGAGAGAAGCAGCAGACATGATCAAGAAGAACATGGCAGCAATCGTTGCGTTCAGACGGTGTCGCCGGTAATCGCTCAAGCTGAAGCGTTTTGCTGCTTTCATAGTATTTGTGATCACGTGGGTAGCGGGGAGGAAGGACCAGAGCGTCATGCAGTCAGTGAGATGCAGTCAAGTCCAGAGGCGAAGTCACAACAAGCACGAGAGTAACAAAGGGTGCATTTGGTGTCAGGATGGAGTGTTGGCTGGCCTTGGTCGAACGACTGTCTTTTTTTTAAATTGTGGTCGTGCAACTTGACCTCAATCGAGCCTTCAAACGATTCTCGGTCTGCTCGTGGGCTATCAATTGGTCGTCATTTACGAGCGGATTGCATCGATCACTTCCTGGATTCTAGCCTGCTCCGTTGGTTTTGCGATGCAGTGACTAAAGCCAAAGTTTTTGTAGTGATCGACCTCAGCTTCCGTCACGCTAGCGGTGACTGCGGCAATCGGGGTTTCTTTCGACCCGCTTTGGTTCTCGAGCCGGCGAATCTCCGCCGTTGCGCTGATGCCGTCCATTACTGGCATGTGGATATCCATCAGGATCAGGTCGAATTCACGCTGCTCAAATGCTTCGATTGCCTGCTTTCCATCGTGAACCATGATGACATCAGCGTTGAGCTTTTTGAGAATATGTGACAGCACAAGTCGATTGACCTCACCATCTTCGACAGCAAGGATCTTGATGCGAGCCTCTGCTTCTCCGGCAACGCTGTTTTCTTCGTTCGTGTCTTCTGTGTTGCAGCATGTTGCTTGTGTTTTTGTTACCGGTGGCAGGCTGAGTGAGACTTCAAAACACGTGCCTTCGGAAATCTTACTCTTGAGGTTAATGTTTCCGTGCATCAATTCAGTCAACGTCTTGGCAATGGTCAGTCCAAGTCCTGTCCCCCCGTAACGGCGTGTGATACTTGTGTCGGCCTGGCTGAATGGTTCAAAGACTTTCTCGGTTTGCTCACGCGTCATGCCGATGCCGGTATCGGTGATGGCGATGTGTACATCGGAAACGCTGCTGGAAACGCTCGCTTCGGAGGCGTTCATGCACTCGCCGCAGATGAATGTTCCCTCCACGGTTCCTTCAGACGTGAACTTGATGGCATTATTGATAAGATTGTTCAGGATCTGCGTGAGTCTGATGGGATCCCCCATGCGTTCAACCTCCATGTGCTCGCACCCTGTGATCTTGAGTGTCAGCCCTTTCTTGACAGCATTTGGCGAGTGCAATTGCTGCAATTCTTGGATTTGATCACTGATGCGAAAGCGAAGCGACTCGAGTTCGATGCGTCCCGCTTCCACTTTGGACAAATCAAGAATGTCATTGAGAATGCGAAGCAGTGACTCTCCTGATTGTTGAATTACCTCAATCCACTGTTGTTGCTCACTGGTCAGTTTGGTTTCGGTGAGCATACTGACCATCCCCAAGATACCATTCATGGGTGTTCTGATTTCGTGGCTCATGTTGGCGAGGAAGTTTGTTTTAGCAGCGTTGGCCTTTTCAGCATTTTCCTTCGCGGTTAACAGTCGTCCTTCATCCTGCTTCTTGCCGGTAATGTCGCGTGTGATTGCGATCATTTCGGTAATCACTCCCGAGTCGTCATCGCAGTAAACAGGGCCTGCCGTTTGTTCCATCCAGCGTTGTTTTCCGCTTGGGGAATTGCAGCGGAATTGCCACTGGAGTGTCTCTCCTTGAAAGACGGAATTCATGTTTTTTTCGTAGAGAGGCCAATCTCTTGGGTCAACCATCATTGATAGGTGTGTGCCCCGAACTTGCTCAACTTCGGTGGCGCCCATCATTCTCAACCCTGCTGGATTGAGGTCGACAAGCTGACCTTTAGAATTCACCGTCTTCACGCATTCAGGCTCAGACTTTAAGACCGTGCGGAGTCGTGCGACAGACATGTCCGGGCTCGAATTCTTTGAGCTGTCGGCTTGCTCTGGTTTGGGTATCTCGCTCATTTGCTCGGTTAACTCATCGAGGGATTCGTGCAATCGTCAAAATGATGTTTTTGGATTGTTGGCTGCCGTGCGACGATTGGTTTGCGTTGTGTTTTGTCTGTTTTGACGAGGTGTTCATGCTGTGTTTGAAAATTCTCTAGAGAGCGAGTTGTACATGATCGTCGATGCTGCTTGTCGGCGTTGCACTGCACTCTGTGAGCCTGTCTCTTATACACATCTGACGCTGCCGACGACTCCTTACGTGTAGA
>CAJXTM010000259.1 GCA_913061385.1 uncultured Rhodopirellula sp.
CGAGATCAGCCTCGGTCTCGTGGGCTCGGAGATGTGTATAAGAGACAGCCTCATCTGCTTCAGAGTATCTGTAGTCATTGGCGAGTTCGGCAACGTGCAGCGCGAATTGATCACCCAGAATCTGTTTTGCCGCAGTGACAATGGTGATGAGGTCCGGCGTCAGGCGTTGGTGAATCAACGATAGGTTCCGGATGTACTGTAAGCACTTTGATAGATGCAGAGGTGTGACACGCCTAGCGCGATTTCCCAAGTCGCGTCGATAGGCTTCTCGAGCCGCAATCAAGAGTTCTTTGACGCCGTCAATTTGCAGATCATCATCTTCTTCGAGTTCTGATCTCGCTCGTTCATACAAACCTGTGATGTAAGGTAATTCGCCAAATAAAAACATCAGTGTTCTGTTTTTTACGGCATATCGAACTGGCTCCTGCACGTCATCATCATCTGGAAGTTCCGGAGAGGCTGTTGCTTCGCTTTTGGGATGTGGGTCAGGGTTGGTACCCAGCTGTGTGTAGGCTTCGCGAATCCACGGCCAATGCAAAACGCTCGTTACCAGCAGGATTCGCTGGTAACGATTTTCCAACTGCCGTAACCGCCACGCCATATGAACCATTCGTTGGCGTGTTTGTTGATCTGGTGGACGGGTGATGGTTGGCAGGACTGCTGCTGCGAATTTTTCTGGGGCTACGTGGCGGACCGCATAAGGATCCGGCATTGTGGTGGCATAGGGGAGAAACGGATCCGTCTCCAAATCGATATATTCGCGTGGAATATGTTCGCCCATCGCGGCACGAATTGACATGATGACGCTTTGACATGGATCAATTGGGATATAGCTGAAGGTGGCTGCATCCAGATCTTCCATCTCCGGTTCCGGCGAATTCCACTCATTAAGCTCCCAGTGATCAGATCCTGCTGTAAAAGAGGTGGTGGGCGGCTGAATTACAATGGAGGGGCGTGGCAACTCCAGAACAGCAGCCTCAACCGCGGTGCGAAACGACGCTGGTAAGGGTACAGCGATGCAATCAAACGAATGTTCAAGCATCCAACGTCGCACGGTGACCGCGAACTGTCCGCTACCGTGAATGACTGGAAGCAGAGAAATTTTGTCCCCTATTCTCAGTAATTCGGGGGTTTTTTTGTCGTCGTTCGAAGTCATAAAGATTCACCCTTTACAAGGATGACTGTCCTATCAATAATCGGTTTTATCTGGTTTTGCCATAATCATTGCTTAGATGACCTCCGGAACAATTGTTGCGGGCATCGGGTGGGCATCCAGATCTTATCTTCACCCAATATTATATTAGCGGCCATTCTATCGTGAACGCAGGCGTCAATTGATGTCTGCGTTCTCTATTTTCCAGACTTTCATTTTTCAGAGAGAGTTTCGATTTGGCTTCAACCAGCGGCAAGCACGAAAAATTGTCGCTCGACACCGGTTCTTTCATTGATCGGTGTAGCGAGGCCAGTAGATCTGCTTTCAGGTGCCGAGAAACCGGTGAAGTCTTGGATTCGTCTGGGTCAAGTATCGTGCGATATTTTCCGGAAAGACTGACCCCCTTCTGGCGGTCGCGGGCCAGGTTTAACTGCGGGTAGATCCGCGGCACTCACTTGGGCAATGAGAGTCTACAGCAGCTCGCAGAATTAATGAGACTGCAAAAAGTCGACTACCAATTTCTGGACAGTCGGATTGTTCATCAATGTGCTGTGTAAAACCGGCACGGTGACAAAAGATTCGCGGCCCTCAAGGTGGGTTTCGTCGACTTGCACAACAAAATCACTGGCTTCACTTAGGATTGGGTTACGAACTTTTTTCTGGCTAAGATCGCCCGCGATGATCGCGAAGGGAAATTTTGGAACAGCTAAGTTTCCGACCAGTTGTTGCCAATTTGGCCCTAGCTGCAGACCACTTTTCCCAGCCACAAGTCCAAAAACTTTGGTGTAGGCCAGTCGACGGGCAATGGCAGCACCTTGATTGGGGGGGCCCAGCATGACCATGCAGTTGTACCGTTCAAGCAGGCCGGTCGGATCACCTTCTTCCTCCAAATCGGCTAGCAGGTGGCGGACGACAATATTTCCCATGCTGTGGGCGACGAAAGAAATCTTTGCGCCTTTGGGTAAGCCTAACAGTACCTCATTGAGGGCTCTAGCATGATCTCCGATGGTATTTCTGGTGCTTGCGTAGGAAAAACGCAGGACGGTTCCGCAATCGGCCGCCTGCAGCACTTTTTGCATCGACCTCATCGATTGATGCGAACGCATCAAACCATGCAGCAGGATCACGTAGTGTTTGCTTTCGGGTTCCTCGTTTTTGTTGTCCTCGCTTTTATTGTCTAGGTTTTTATCGTCCAGTAAATCATCCAGAACCGCTTCACACTGTTTTCTCGTGCCCCACGCACGGCGGACGTCAGCAGCATCCAGAAGCCGCCAGTGATCCGTCATCCAATTGGATTGAATGCGATAACCTTGAGTATGTTGGTGATCTGTCCAGAATTGCGTGCCACCATAAGTTTTGAACGGCACATTGAACGGCGCAGAGGGTTCAGCAGAGGGTTCTCTATTCAACGGATTTGCCTCCTCCAAGAGGCTGTCTTTTTCAAGTTCCTGAGCATCAACGGGCTGACCCTGAATTGCGAGATGGGCAGCAAACAGACCGACAAAAAGAACAATGAGGCTGTAGTGCATGAAACAACAGTCGTTAGAGAGAGATTCGTGATAGGCCAGATCTGAACCGGCAATGATCGAACGTTCAATGCTTGGCGATGCTAACCAGAGCCCATCCACAGCGAAATATAGCGTTTGATTGGACTTGGATTTAAAAATACCTTGTCAGTATCTGTGGGATGCATTCATTGGAAGAACAAAAACGGGCGATTCACTGCCAAAATCATCGCTCAGTCGCGGGACATCACAAGATTTAAAAACTCTCGTTCGTCGACGATTTGGATTGTATGTCCTGTTTCGTTGAAGGCTTGGGCAAGACGAGCGTCATCAGGAAGCCCATCAGTTGCCAGAGATGTTTTGATCGATCCCATGACAAGATAATCGGTTTGCAGATCGACACTTGTTTGCCATGTGCCACCAAGTCGCGTTGTTAATGTTTCGGCATCAATTTGGCTCATGCAACGCAATTTTCCAGTCAAGGCAATCCGTTTCCCATTGAGAGGTCGTACAAATTCGCCGCGAATAAGAATTCGCTGCATGTCGATTTCAGGCTCGTTTGCGGTTGGAGCACTTTGGCCACTGTCGGCTAATTGATTTGGAAATAGAAAAGGCAATCCCGTGGGCGCACTTTGAGTGGTTGATTTGGCATGGGTACGGTTTGTTCGCTTTCCCGATTTTCCCGTTGCCCCGCGATAACCCCAGGCACCAGCTTTCCCGCGATTCAGTTTTAGGCTCTGTTCAAGATGTTCCAGCGAAGTTGCTTCGCGATCGATGCCAGCAGCGATGAGGATCTTTGCACAAGCGATTGAATCTTCGAGTGCGTCATGATGCTGAAAGCGAATTCCGAGCCAATTTGAAAGTGGTTTCAAACCGTAACGCTGATGATGGGGCCATGTGCGACGAGCAATCGCCCGAGTGCATGTGAAATGAAATTCGGGTATCGATTTTTGGTGGGTGCGGAGGCAGGCAAGTAAAACTTTGATGTCAAAACTTGCATTATGCGCGACCAAGCAGTCGTTACCGATTTTGTCTGAGATCTCTGACCAGATTTCACCAAAGGTTGGCTCTTCACGAACTTGAGCTGGCGTAATACCGTGGATGCGGATATTGCCTTGACTGAAATACAGTGGCTCGGGCCGAATCATCCACATGAATTGGTTTACCACTTGTCCATTTCGGACAACGACGGCTCCCAATTGACAAGCACTATCGGGTTGATGGCTCGCTGTTTCGAAATCGATGGCGGTGAAATCTGCGGCAAAATCCATGATCTAGATCACCGACTGGAATTCGATGATCACTACTCCTTCTGACTGATTTGAGTCTCACTTGCTTCATGTTACGGATTTACTGCCAACTGATCAATTATCGATTCATTGCCAGGTAGGGTTTCATTGCCGGACAGGGGTGTGTTTTTTTCGAGATTCAACTCGCAGTTCGAATGACCAATTTGCTCATGGCACGGTGCACGATCGTGTGGCTTCTCCGTGTGGCTTCACGGACGACTTAGATTTGGCAATGCTTAGGATTTGGGAATGCTCAGGATCAAGCCTGGTTCGATTTTCGCGATCCTCGGTTCGGGTAGGCCAAGACAGTCCCTTCAGCCACTACCCAAACGCGATCATCGTAGGTTGGCCGAATCGTGGTGCACCCTGTGAAACCACCGATCGCAGGCAGGATCAAACGCTTTTTATGCCACCAGAAGCAGGGTAGTCTGCTGGTCTGGTCAACTGCAGATGTTAACCGCACTGCCGGGTGGAGATGCCCGCATAGCATCAGTGCGGCACTCGTAGGAATATTTTCGGGCTCGTGTCCAATTGCCAACCCATCAGCGAATTCCCCCGCTGGGATGACGTCAATTTCCCAACTGGCTGGCAGAGTGCCCAGTGGGCGGTCATGGTTCCCCAGCACCAATTTGATCCTGAGTTCTGGGTGCAGTTGGCGGAATGCTTGCAGTTGTTCGTGAGTCTTGTCCGACAGAGATGATTTGGCATGAAACATATCGCCAAGAATCACAAGCGATCGGGCGCGAGTCCTCTGTACCATCTGGGTGATGGTCCGCAATGTTCCTGCGGTCGATCCGTCGGGCACCGGAATACTGTGATATCGAAATGTTGCTTCTTTTCCGAGATGTGTATCAGCGACAAAAAGCGTGTCATGCTGATTCCAGTAAACACCCTTCTCCGGCAGAAGTTCCAGTTCGTAATCCAGCAGAGAAATCTTCACAGCACAACTCACTTTCCAATCTCGGCAGCGGCTGATTCGAGATCTGCCTGCATTCGAGCAATGCGATCCGCAAGAGTCTCGCTACTCACCCGTTCCCGCAATTTGTCGACAAGCAGTGGAAAAGCTAACGGCGTAACTCGGGGTGGTTCTTTAACTATGATTTGGCTTGCGTTGATACGCTCCATTGCACTGTGCATTCGCGATGCTTCCAGTTGTTGGTCGAGTACTTCCCGGCGGCTTTGTTCCAACAGCAGATTGTTCGGATCGTATTCGCAGAAAACATCAAAGAACAGGTTACTGCTTGCTTGCAGTTGTTTGGCTTTCTTGCGCGATCCCGGTAATCCCTGCTGGATCAGTCCAGCGATTCTGGCAACCTGTCTGAATTGCCGCTTGGCCATCTCAGTGCAATTCATGCTAGCAAGAATATCGGCCATCAGGTCTTCTGTTGAAAACCAGTTCATGGCAGTTTTGGGATCACACTCCGTTTTTGAGGGAGATTGAAGCACGATGCCATAATCATTGCACGCCATCGAAAAAGTGGCTTTTTGACTTTTGGAAATACGATAGGCAATGAGCGCTGCCAGTCCCTCGTGGACGAGTCGTCCTTCGAACGGAAACAGGAAAGTCTGAAAACCAGTCCGCGTTTTTATTTGCTCAATCAGTAGCTGATCTGTAGCGGGAATGATGCTCCATCGTTGTTGGATATCAAACAGGCTCTTGAGTGCTTTCATTTCACGGCCGATCAATTTTTTCTGAGACGCTTCGTGCAGTTTGTGACGTAGCGCTTGACTCAATTCACTCGACAGCGGCATTCGTCCGCCCATCCATCGGGGAATGGTATCGGGAGTCCCCTTGGAACGCTTCACGTATGCCACGTTGTCACGCACACAGACCATCTCGACGAGTCTACCTGCAAATAGAAATTTCTCTCCTGGTTTAAGTTTCGACAAAAATGATTCCTCTGCTGTGCCGAGCGTTTTACCTTTCATGTATTTCACGTGCATCGCAGCATCGGAGACAATCGTGCCAATGTTCATGCGATGATTGGTGCGGACACGTCGTTGCGTGATTTGATAAAAGTCACCTTTTCGTTCAACCCGTTTGAATTCGGGGTAAGCATCGAGGGAAGCACCCCCGCGAACGACAAAATCTAATACCCATTGCCATTCGATGTTCGTTAGTGATTCGTATGCCTGAGTCTGTCTCTTATACACATCTCCGAGCCCACGAGACCGAGGCTGATCTCG
>CAJXTM010000260.1 GCA_913061385.1 uncultured Rhodopirellula sp.
CACCATGATTCACAAAACGAAGGAGCTGGTTACTGGCGAGAATCGCGATCGTCGGTAGCGGTTCGGTCAATTTCGCCTGGTCGTCGTATGCAAACTCGAGCCCGTTTGCCCACTGTGAAATTTCTGAAGCCATGGCTGATGCACGCTTTGGTTGGCTGCTAAGAAGATTGGTCGTCTCACCTTCGTCCGCTTCAAGGTCAAACAGTTGTGCTTCGCTGCCATCAGGATTAATTAGGAATTTCCAGCGACCGTCGCGCATCGCGAACGTGGGGCTCTGGTGTTCCGATTTGCCGCCCTTGAGAATGGCGTGCGGATGCCCGTATTGCCAGAACACAGGCCGTGCACGTGGCGTCGCTTTGCCCAGCAGCACTTCGCCACGATCCAAGCCATCAAGATTATCGGCTACCTTGATGCCGGCGAACTGACAGAGAGTGGGTGAAATATCAATCGCACTCATGATACTGGTGCTGTCGGTAACGCCTGCTGGAATCGTACCTGTCCATCGGGCGATGAACGGCATGCGAATGCCGCCTTCGAATAACGACCATTTGCGTCCGCGGTATGGCCCGGTGAATCCCGCAGGGGGTCCCGTAATATATTTTCTTGGCCAATCAGTCGGACCGTTATCACTGGTGAACAGGATCAGAGTTTTGCGGCCAAGTTTCAATTCATCGATGGTTGCGATCAGACGCCCGATCTGTTGATCCATCTGTTCCAGAACCGCGAAAAAATCACGGGCGTAAGAATCGTCCGAAACAGCTTTGAATTTGTCTGCACTGCCGGGACGCGGAACATGGGCATCATGGACATCGTTTGGAAACAATCGGACATAGAATGGCTTGGTTTGATGACGCTTGATGAAGTCAATGGTACGGTCGGTCTGTATTTGCATGCGTTCCCAGCGTTCGCAGGGAATGATCTTTCCTTGCCCCAACGCACGAGCCCTGTCAACGCCCTTGGCATTCGAGATCAGCCGATCGCCAAGTCCCTCAAATGAAACGAGGGATTCATCAAACCCGTACGCTTGCGGCAAAGGGGCATCATCGACATCGCGTCCACCTCCCATGTGCCATTTTCCAAAATGGGCAGTCGCGTATCCGGCAGACTTCAGTTTCTTTGCGGTGGTTGGCGCCGAAGCGTCAAGATAATTTGCCATTCCGCGGTTGGCGTTGCCCGCGCGGGTGTTCAGGTAGGAGTGGATTTTCCAGCGAGCTTGATATTGGCCTGTCGTGATTGCCACTCGTGATGCTGAGCATATCGGTGAGTTGACATAGAAATTCGTCAACTTGATCCCCTGAGCCGCGAGCCTGTCGATGTTTGGTGTTTTGACCTGTGGGTTTCCAAAGCAACTGGGATCAGCGAATCCCATGTCGTCGATGAAAATGACCACGATGTTGGGCGGTGGTTCGCTGACCTCATTTCCGGCCGTGAATTCCGCAGCCCAACTAAAAGCGATCAATGACAGAGGTGCATAAGCTACTCTTCTGATTAGCTTGAGTGCAGTTGTTATGGAGTGCGAAGGCAGAAGCATGGGGGAACGCTCGGGTGAGTCTTGTCACGGAGGGTGATGGAGAGCGGGCCAGTTGGAGTCTTGGCTGCAGTTCATTTGGCTGCGTTTTTACCGGTCTTCTACACACTCAGTTTCTTTCACTTGGAAATTGACCCAATAAAATCAGTTTTTTCGATTTTTTCCTGTGCGTTTTGCGAGTGTCTCACGCACCTGAGATCCCGGAAATCGCTGGACGCCAGAAACAGAAACGCTAAGTGGGAAGGCGAGCGACGAAAATTAGTTTCGCTGGTCGGTGAGTTTCTAAACTTATTCAGAGTGGAAGCTTCCGTCGGGGTTTATCGTTTGCTCCGGGAAAAGGCTGGTACGCACCCGGATTAAACTTCAGAATGAAAGCTCAGCCCCTAGGAATCGACGGCTCTTTTGCCACAAAAACGAAAAAGCATTAAGGCTAGGATGTGCAAATCGGTAAGGTAGATCAGTGGGAGTGTTCGATAGTGATTGCCAAGATATTTAGACGGAGAGGAAGCCAACCAATGCGGGTGCCTTTGGTGTCACTGCGACTGACAGGATTTGCGCTGCTGGCACTGTTTGTGGTTTGTCTCATGCGACCCATCGCTGCTCAGAACGTCTCGCAGTTTGATGTCGTTACAAGGCGTGGTTCTGATCGCGTGCAAATTCGGACAGAGGAGGATGGTGTACTGCTGTGGGTTCAGAGTCCCTCGGGGATCAGTGACATGGTGGTTACCCGTAAGACGAAGCAGTGGCCAGGTGTCGTCAAGTTACGTCTGCAGTTGAAAGGACTGGAAAAACTGCAAGTGATAAGCGGTGATCTTTCTTTGGGCGCGCGAGTGAATAGTTCACAAGCGTCCGCTGGACATCAGGCTGCAATTGGAAAGGTCGCTTTCCGTTGCTGGCAAGATGTTGGAAAGAGAGAGCAGCCTCTGGCTGTAGACAGTCGATATTGGCTACCCATCAAACGCATCGAAGGGCTAGGTTCTAAAGTCGAGACTGTGGGCAAAGCACACGACTTTGAAATCACTTTGCCTCAAGCGTTGTTTCGCAAAAACCCAGCAGCGATCACGGTTAAGTGGATTGACTTTTATCGCTGATATGAGAGATGTACTGAACTCTGTAGTGTCATTCAGTTCTCAAGTATGTGAATGACGTGCAAGGCAGTTCGGGTTTTAGCCTCAGCTGTGGTTTGAACAGTGACGGTGTGTGTCCCAGGATCGAGCCCATCTGCGAGAATAAGCGGCCATGGAAGGTGAAGCCCCATGCTCCACCGCGTTAGGGAATCGACCTGTTTGAAGTCACCGCCGTCAATGCTGAACTGAAGAATGCAACTGTCGTAACCGGCCGCCAGGAAGAGACCAATGGCAGTCCCTTCAAAGGTGTATCTGAATTGTGCTTGGGGTGTAGAGGCGACCAACGCAGGAACGTTGACAAATCCTGCCCGTGTTCCGCCTCGGGTGGGTTTCCAGCTTTTTACATAAGTGAACCCGTCACTCAGGATGGCTTTCTCTAAATCTCCAAAGTGTCCCTTGGTGTAGCTCCGTGCATCAACCAGAGCGCTGGGCACTGAATGTGGTTTAGCAGAGTTAGTGGTTTTGAAAGCAGAGTCCAACATTCGGGTCATACTGTTGGTGTAGACGCGGTGCCCAAAGGGAGGGGGATGTACGTTGCTGCGGAAGCCACTCTTCCATGTGAATTCACCTGCTTTGATGCGGTCTGATACTTCCTGTGTGATATTGAGAGTTGTGCACCCGTAGTGTGCTGCCGCCTTTTCATGCTCGGCAATGGGAACAGGTACTTGACCTGCGTGATACTGGTCGAGATGACTGCCCATGGCAAAATGCATGTGGACAATGTCGGTCATTGGATTGACGGTTCGCATGTGTCGTACCAATCCTTCCATGGAACGTCGCATGATTTCGGGATGTTGCGGAATATTCGATCCATCGTTGACGGCCGCTTCGACGAATAACAGGTCAACCGGTCCGTTAGAAAGGACATCACGCTGTAATCGGAACGCGTGACCGTTGGATCCAATTGAAGGGATTCCGGCGGCGATGAAGTCGAATTGCGTATCAGGAAAACGTTTTTCAAAGTAACGCATTAAGTCATCTCGCCAGCCTTTGCCGTAAGTGATCGATCCTCCCAGGAACACGATTCGTCCTCGTTTTTCTGTACGAAAAGCTTTCATGCTATTTGCCAAACCGTTTCGCAACTCAAAATATTCAGTGTCACCGGGCATCACGTTGGCATGCTGCATCACGAATCGAGCTGACTCAAAAACCTCTGGCATCTTGAAATGATGGCCATTTGCTTTATTTGAATGCTGGACGACAACCAGTTCCATGTCGTGACCAAGCTTTTTCAGACGACGCTGGGCTTCGAGGGTGTTTTGTTCAGGGGGAACGACCTTATCGTTCAGGCAGATTGCATGACGGATAGGGATTTTTGCCTTCGCAATCTGCGCGAGCACATCGATGGGATTGCTTTTGAAGCTTTTAAGATCGGCGACAGTATTGAATCCATAGTGCTCCATTGCCTCTGTGATCTGCGGCTTTGAGCCGGGCCAATTCATTGGCCAGCTTTTCAAGTCCATCACGGGTACATCACCCAGAATGCAGGCTATTCGATTTGGATGACGGGCAGCATAGCGGTAGGCATGCAGACCACCTCGGCTACAGGGTTCAAGTGCTGGTCGTTCTGACAAGTTCCATTGTGATCGCACTTGGTCATAAAACTGGTCCATGATGTCCAGCGATGATTCGGATCCCAACATCTTGACTACATCAATGAAACCGATGTGGTAACCGTTGTAAACCAGTTCCTGATCGACTTCTGAATGGAAGTCCGGGAATGAAGTACGCCAGACCCACGGGTTTCCGGGTGCAGGCACTTTGGGCGAAACAATGAACGCGGGATGTTCAGCCAAACGGAACGAATGCTTCTTGTATCCATGCCAGTCAGATATTTTCGTGTCAACTGCGGCGGGCATCGATTCCTGATCGTTACCAGCCAGCTCTTGAGCAAGACTGGCAGAATTGATCAGCAAAGTTGCAGTGATGAGTGGTGTAATCCAGTTCATAGTGGTCTCTTGATCATGCTGTGGTCAGTGGATTGCGTAGGACCGACAAAGGCGGAGGGTTACGGAGAGTTAAAGGCAGATAGGGACGTGGGTTTATCGTCTGCACAGCGTTGTGCTTTTGCTCGAATGAATCAACGAGCTTTCTCGGGTTGCCAGCCAAGCAACTTCAGTTCACTGCAGAACGGTGAGGCAGGTAGGCCTGCTTGATTGTACAAGTTCGCATTTGCGGGGTTACCGCTGCAGGCGTAACGAACGGCCCGTGGTCGCATCACTTGTGAGCTTTGGACAACGACTTGGGAACCATCAATCGTCGCTCGAGCGGGGTACCATTGTCCAGTGTCATCCGCCAATTCGAAGTGGGATAATGCGGTTTCAGGTGTTGCTTTTGGGGACGCGATTCCCTCTTTGCGAGCGACAAGTAAACCAGTTTCGGCGTGTTCGAAATTGACTCGTACGGTGTCGCTATTGATGGTGGCTGACTTGAATAGCGGTCCGCTGTGCACAAGTTGTTTGCCATATGTTTTGACCAAGGCCCAGCTCGCAAGACGCTTGGCCACATCAAGTTTGTTGGCCGGGTGGATGTCGCTGTCGCGTAGATCGATTGTCACCGCCATTCCTGTGTGTGGGATGCCTAAACTCAGGCGTTGTTCCTCACGTAGGCGAACCCAGCCATGGGCCGTGTCGCTAAAAGCCGGTAGCTGCACAAAGTAAAACGGAAGTTCAGGTTGGCCCCATGTTTGTCGCCAGCCGTCGATCAACGCCTTCATTTTCATCCGATAATTGCGAGGGTCTTCGCCCCGCCCTGCATTGGATTCTCCCTGATACCAAATGAATCCCCGAATAGCAAATGGTGCGATTGGTGCCACACGTGAATTGTAGATGCGGCCTGGCATGCCTGCAGTATTGCGAATGATCACACCACCTTTCAGCTTTGCTACCTCATCCAGTTGATCGTCTTCGGCAAGTGAAAGAATTTTCTGTAATGGCTTCGTGATGGTGAACTGTGATCGTGGAATGAAGCCTTCAATCGGTTTGCCGCCCCACGATCCCTCGATGATTCCAACGGGTACGTTTAGCCGCTCTTGCAAAGTGTGGGCAAACAAGTATGCGACTGCCGATTGCTTTGCCCGGTTTACCGGGTTATCGCATTGCCATGGGCTAACTGGATGCCATGTTGTCAATGGTTGTGGTGAGTCGGGGGAGGCAATGCGCAGGAAGCGAATATGGTTAGTGGGAGCAGCCTCGACCATTTTTTTGATCGCTGGGATCTTTCGGCTGCACGATGTCAGTGTCATTTGCATATTCGACTGACCACTTGCGTACCAGACCTCACCAACCAGCAGGTTTTGCAACTCTTGGACCGAACCGTCTGATTTCACCGTCATGGTTCTGCCGGTGTGGCTGGCGTGCATGGGAGTGAGATTGATTCGCCAAGTACCGTCTTTCGCTGAAGTCGCTGTTTTCGATTGACCAGCAAACTCAATGGCTGTCTCTTATACACATCTCCGAGCCCACGAGACCGAGGCTGA
>CAJXTM010000261.1 GCA_913061385.1 uncultured Rhodopirellula sp.
GATGTGTATAAGAGACAGCTGTTCCCCTGCGGATCTTGCCACGCCATGTCAAAGTGTTGGTTTGCGTTCACGTTTGGCATGTAACTGGTGCCTTTCATGGAAATGGCCTCTTCGGGGACATCCCGACTGCCATAGGTATGGGGATGGGGACCGACATATCGTTCGTTCGTATAGTTTGATTTCCACAATGGTCGGTGTGGATGAACGATGCGTTCGGAGTGTATTCGTTCGATGCGTGAACCAACTCGTTCAAGTTGTTCTGTTAAGTGTTCGCTGCTTGTCAGCACCAGCAGTTGGCGGCCTTCGCTCGCATAGTCGCGAAGAGCCGCAGTGAAGGCACCATTCACGCTGTGGTGCGCATGAGATGCGTCAGGATTTGCTGCGGAGATGCATCTTTCATGCAGGTTTTGCTCCACTTCTGCGAGGGTTTCAATGACTAGGGGAACGTGCCGGCCGGATCGAGCAAGGAAAGCACCTGCCGCCATTCGAACAGCAATCACCGCGCAAGCCCTGTCAAATTCCGGGCACTGCATTTCATTCTGTCCGTCAATTTTTACGAAGTCATTCTTAGCTTCGGTTGCATGGTCTGTGTTTCGAATCTTTGCGGAGTATTTGGTTGACCATTCAAGCCGTTGTAGGCGTCCACCTGTTAAGCGAATGAGCCAGCGACTTGCCTCGTGAGCGAGTGGTGACAATGAAGTCGTTTTCTGCTTGGGAAAACCAAGTTGGTTCAATATTTGGGTTCGACGATTTCGCAACCATTGAACTCGCGATAGTGAGCTGATTCGACTGTCAACTTCCTTTAGTTCCTTGATTAATAATTCCCGGTTGCTGCGTGTCGCTTCCAGATCGTTATTGTACCAATCGGCTTTCGTATCTGATGTCCCGCGCACATTCATGCTGCTGTTCCGCATGCTCTGCCGTACTTCAGCAGCTTCACTTAAGCAGATATTCAAGCTCAACGTGACGCTTTCGAGTTCTGCAAGACGATCTCTGTGTTCTCGAGTCCATGCATCCATTTGACGATGTTCTGAAGCGGACGACTTGCGATTAGCGTTTTCGTCAAACGCGTGATTTTTTCGGAGTACTTCATCGCGATGGCGTTTTAACTGTTTGATGGCAGACAACAGCCATTGTTCGCATCGACGGGCCAGTGACAATTCGTTTGTGGGTGGATGGGACCCGTTCTCGGTATAGCGCTGGTTGTCGGTATGAATCTGTCTCAGGACGTCACGAATTGTTCGAAGCGTTGAGCTCAGTGTCGTTGCAGTTCCTGGGATGCTTTGGTCCTGCTCATACCAAGCTCGTGTGACACGGTCAGGTCCGGCATAGCGATCTACGAGCCAGTCGATTTGGCGTGTTGCCAGCAGAATGTGGTGGTTGATCAAGTCGCGGCCGCGAGCGAGTGGACTATTTGCTGCATGCTCAAGGTCCTTGGTCTGAGGTTTGTCAAGCGTGTGCAGGAAACGGTTCAGACGCATTCGTCTTAAGGAACGCTCGTCGACCGGTGACGGCGTTGAAACGGCTCCCCAGTGGCCTGTGAGTAGGCAGTGTTGCAACGCAGCAACCTCCATCTGAGCACGTTGCCAATGAATCACCTGCGCATCAATGTCTTCAAGTTGACGTTGTTTTTGCGTTCTGTCTGTGGTTGTCGTGCTCGTGGGATGATTTACCGCGCGAGACTGAAAGGTGTGCTTGCCAAGATCACTGAGTCGGTTGCTGAGCTGATTTCGTTTTGCTCGAAGACTACGGGCACGATCATGCAGTTCACGTAAGCGTGATTGTGGTTCTGATTGTCGTTTTCGGTTTGAGTTGCCGTTTCGCAATGCGCTGTGGTGCGGTCCGGGTGTCTCCGACGCGTTGGATGATTCCTCGGTTGTTTGCAGTCCAGTATTCTGCCGATCGACAAACTGACCATGGACAGCTACCTTCGAATCATCACTGAGGCATTGCGTTAGCCAAGATCTCCTGGAAAGCAACGACGCGTGTTCAGTTTCTTCCAGGGGGCCAGTGGAAGCTTGCAAACTTGAAAGCTCAGCTTCCGTATCAGCTAGTTCGGCACGTATCTGCGTTAGATCGTGTTGCTGATGTGCAGTGTTTGTTCTCGGGTTCGTCAGCGCATTGAGGCCGATGCTGCTGCCTGAACCTTGATGAGTCACATTTGAAGTGTAGGGAGAGTGATCTTCGAACGCGGCAGCTATGTGAGTGGCAGCCGTGTGAGTGGCAGCCGTGTGAGTGGCAGCCGTATCGGAGATCGGGGAATCGATACCAGTGTTAACGGTTGGATTGCCGTCCCGGGCCGTTTTCGATTCGCACAGTTTGTGACTGTCTAGACCGCTGCGGATGCATGCTGAAACAACACGGGCCACGTTGGTCATTGCCGAATCGGTAATGACGCAATCTGCAATCGCTTCAGGTATTTTAAATGAATGAATTGCCCGGTCAGCATCGGAGTTCTTGTTGATGTTGTGTAGCCAACCTGAATGTTCCACGCCAAAATTGACAGTCTCGGCTCCACGCGGTTCGTACTGAACTGTTCGTCGGCCCAAGGCAGTACCGTCCTGCTCGCGGTAGTAGTGGACGAGTCCGTGGGGACCTGCAAGCACAACACGTCCGGTCGAAGAACTAAACATTCCAAGCGGATATCTGCGTTCCACCAGTGCATCTCTAAGGAAGCGAGTCAGCGCGGTTTTGCCGCTTCCCTGTGGTGTGTTGACGACATTGATCTGTTCTGAAAATGGCCCCAGTTCAACGCGTTGCAGCGGTCCATGGGTGTCAATGTCGATGCGATCCAACAACATACGGTGGCTCCTCCGTGGCCATGCAGGTACTCAATCCGCGTTCGCGTCTGAGCGAAATCCTACCAATGTGACTTCAACGACTTCCTTGCCGATTCGATTCCCCTTGCCTCTGTGACTCGGGTGGTCGTGATGGGACAGAACCTTGATGGGCACGCCCGCCGTGACTCTAGCGAATAGTGCTGTTTCACGGAAAGAGCGAAATTAGAATCAGCACTTTTGGTGAATCGCTAGCAAACGGTAATTGCAGGGGACTTGTTTGGGAAATGGTATTGGCGGTGCTAGTTGGCCTTTGTTACATGGCTAATCAGGTGCCGGTTTCGCGTTTGGGCGGAGTGCACCCGTTGTGCCATCTGAGGGAGAGTTTCAATACATTGCTGGCAAATGGCGATGAGGAGATGTTATTCCCAGTGGCACAGGACGTTTGGTTCAGACTTATTTGGAAATCAGGATGTCGATTAAGACTCAATCACTCTTCTGCTCACGAACAACCATGAGCACATTGATTGTCGCGTCAATAACCATTGCTTGTGGCGGAATCACCGGCTGTCAGGATGGCCCGATGTACGCCATGAAAACGGTCAATCCCTATTACCGTTGGCACGAGTGGTCGGCGGACGAAGCATTTGGTATCACGGAACACGAGCGTCGCGAGCAACTGGCAATGCTGGCCGAGAACATCGGCGGTTACGACCCAGTTGCGCAAGCCAAGTGGCTGGACGCACTGAGTCATGTCATGGATACCGACGAGAGTCCTGAAATGCGTCGTCTGGCTGTGATGGCAGCAGGAAACGTCGACGACCAGACTGCGGTGCAAATACTGGAAAAAGGCATGGACGATGATAGCGTCAAAGTTCGGATGCAATCCTGTCGTGCCCTTGGCAATCATACGGCAGATGAGAATGTTCTTCTGTTGGCGAGTGCCGTTGGTTCCGAAACCAACACCGATGTAAAGCATGCTGCGATGCGGGCATTGCAGGAACAATCCAGCCCCAAGGCTGTGGAAGCACTCCGGTTGGCACTTTCAGATCGCGACCCGTCGACACAGAATCTGGCAATTGTGTCCTTACGTGGCGCGACTGGCAAAGATTTTGGTGATGATCCCGAAACGTGGATTGCAGCTTTAGATGGGCAGCCTATCGAAGAACGTCCGACACGATTTGCGGATCGACTGCGTGAGTTGTTCTAGTTTCTTTGCAGCGATTCTTCTGGCGACCTTTTCTCGCGATGGTTCGGCAAGAATGGTTCGGCAAGAATTGACTCGTCATGGATGAGTCAGAGGTCGATGTTGCTCTGTCCTGCATTTCGCGTCTAGCCGGAATTGTTTTCATCGCAGCAGGAAACGCCGTATTGTGGCGTGTTTTTGGACATCGAGGGGCGTGATGGCCGGACAACCCCCTTCCGTCCGCCTGCAACCTGAAGGAAACTAGCCTTTTTCTGATCGGTAGGCGAAATACAAGGGCGTTGTCTCGCGATGAAATATGTAATTGTGATTCCGGATGGTTGTGCCGACGAGCCAATCGACGCACTTGATGGAAAAACACCTTTAGAAACCGCGCGAATGCCAGCGACTGATGCTGTTGCCAAAGCCGGTGCTTTGGCGTTGGCAAACAATACACCCCTGCACCTGCCAGCAGGCAGTGAGGTGGCAAACCTGTGTCTGCTCGGATACGACCCCGATGTCTACTTTACCGGTCGTGCTCCGCTAGAAGCCGCTGCCCAGGGAATCTCTTTGGGGCCCCATGACTGGGCTGTTCGTTGCAATCTGGTGACTGTGGAAGATCAAGTGATGGTTGATTTCACGGCTGATCACATTACGACGGAGGAAGCCAAAGAATTGTTGGAGGCGGCGCAGGCCAGTTTGTTGGCGGATGTCCCTGATGGAGCTCGTTTCGAATTTGTTCCCGGTGTGAGTTATCGGAACTTGTTGGTTTATCGAGGGGAAGCTGGCGCGGTTGCACCATTCTCACCTGATACACGAACTCAGGCGCCGCATGATTTGACAGATCTATCTGTGACTGATGAGTTTCCACGCGGCCCTGGCAGTGACCTGTTGGTTCAGTTGATGAGCCGTTCCGCGGAGTTGTTTGCCAGCCATCCTGTCAATCAGGCTCGCATTGCTGCCGGTAAGAAACCAGCAACCAATCTTTGGCTATGGGGATTGGGTGGAGCCCCCAATCTACCGTCGTTCCATGAACGTTATGGTGTCAAAGGCGTTATGATCACTGCGGTTGATTTGCTGCGGGGGATCGCAGCCCTGGCAGGTTGGCCGCGCATTGAGGTTGAGGGAGCTACCGGGTACCTCGATACCGATTATGCCGCCAAAGGACGTGCCGCGGTGCGGGCATTAGATGAGTACGATGTCGTTTGTGTTCATATCGAGGCTCCTGATGAGGCTTCTCACGAGGGCCGCCATGATGCAAAAATTGAGGCGTTGGAGCAGATCGACCAGCACATTGTTGCACCGTTGGTGGAAGCACTTGAGCAGCAAGGTGACTATCGTATCCTGATTACACCGGATCATCCGACGCCGTGCGGCACTAAAAAACATAGCCATGGTATGGTTCCACTGGTAATTGCCGGTGCTGGCGTACAAGCTGATATGCAGAGCAGCTACGACGAAGTGGCTGCCGAAGCGAGTGGCCGCAGGTTCGATCAAGGATGGGATCTGATGGACGATTTTATTCAGACCCATTGATTTTTGTTGACAGGTGCATCGATGCAATGTCGGTGACACCAAAAACCTCCACAGTTGCTAAGATTCAAGTGAGTCCGCTGTGGAGAATGTTGATCCGGTATCGGACACTTGTTTGTTGCCGGGGCATTGTTACCGGGGCATTGTTACCGGGTAATTGTTCGGCGCCGAGCAGTTGACCGTTGTTTTCCCTTTCCGATTCACTACTGGATTGCATTAGCTGAAGTCTCATGTCTTTGATCGTTCAAAAATTTGGTGGCACAAGTGTTGCGGACGTTGAGAAAATTCAGGCCGCGGCCCGAAAGGCGATTCGCGCCCAACGGCAAGGGCACCGAGTCGTCATGGTGGTGAGCGCCATGGGGAAAAATACAGATGCCCTGCTCGGACTCGCGGGTGAGATTAGTGAACATCCACCTGCTCGTGAAATGGACATGCTGCTCAGTACTGGCGAGCAGGTCAGTGTGGCTTTGGTTGCGATGGCAATCCACGCGCTCGGGGCCAAAGCAGTCAGCCTGACCGGTGGCCAGCTCGGGATGAAGACAGACAACAGTTTTAGTAAGGCTCGGATCCGATCGATCTCGACAGAACCTGTCTCTTATACACATCTCCGAGCCCACGAGACCGAGGCTGATCTC
>CAJXTM010000262.1 GCA_913061385.1 uncultured Rhodopirellula sp.
CTCGGTCTCGTGGGCTCGGAGATGTGTATAAGTGACAGGGCCTCGTCAGCCCGGATGACGGTGAAAAGGCGATGGAGACGACCGTTGACCCGGATGGCAATATGCTAATCGTGCGGGCAGCACCTGAAATTCAGCAACAAGTCGAAATGCTGATTCGCGAACTGGATCAACCCGTCGATTCAAAAGAGAGTCCAATCCAATTCTACAAGCTGAAAAACGCCAAGGCGGTCGAGGTACTTTATTCCCTGCTTGCCTTGCAACAGGCTGCCGGCAGTGGCCAAGTATCACAGGCAAGCGGCTTTGACACATCTGTCACCACTGAAGGCATCGGTTTCACCGGTCTGGCTCCCGCATTCGGAATGAGCGGCGGTGGGAATCGCCAATCAGCTTTTGGTGGTTCATTTCCTGTTTACCGCGGACAAACCGGCGGTCGTGATGTGCGGATGCCATTCAACGATGGTAACACCAACAATTTCCCAACCACGGCGTTAAAAAATGACAACGCTGCATTGCGGCCGCTCATCGGCGGAAGCGGCATGGAATTCAGCTCGGTTGAAACTGCTGGTTTCGGTGGTGGACAGGTTGCAACGCTACCGGGTGGTGCCAGAGTTTCAGCAGATGTCGCAACCAACAGCTTGATTATCTATGCGCCATCGAACGTTCAGGGCCTGTACGAGAAACTGATCCGCTCTTTGGACCAACGAAGACCACAGGTGATGATCGAAGCCGAGATTGTTGCGGTCAACACAAGCGGAAATTTTTCACTTGGAGTCGAAGTTTCCATGGGTGATCGGACCGGGGAAACAAAGCTATTCAAATTCAATTCATTCGGACTGAGTGAAGTCGACGCGTCGACGGGAATGCTCACACCAAAAGGTTTTGCGGGTTTCAACGGCGTGCTATTGGACCCCGAAGTAGCTGATGTCATCGTCAGCGCCTTGTCCAGCCACAACCGCGGACGGGTGCTTGCGTCACCCAAGATTCTTGTCAACGACAATCAGACCGGAACACTTGAGAGTGTCGAAAGTTTTCCATTCAACAGCGTGAATGTGATCAACACAGTTGGTTCCCAGAGCCTCGGCGGAAATCAACAAGCAGGTACCATCATCACGGTCACTCCCCACATCAACGAGGATGACCATCTGCAACTCGAATTCGATGTTGAATTCAGTTCCTTTGAAGGAGAGCAGATTTCCACCGGTGGTGACAATCCTGGGCTACTGCCCCCCCAACGAAAGATTGATCGGGTTGGCAGCGTGGTTACCATTCCCGACGGGAAAACCGTGGTCGTGGGTGGGCTAAAGCGAGGTTCGACATCGGAGTCTTTTTCAGGTGTGCCATGGATCGAAAAGATCCCAGTACTGCGTGAATTGACGAGTAAAACGTCCTCCGAGGACAAGTGCACATCGTTTTTTCTATTCATACGCCCTAAAATCCTGCGTGACTCCCAGTTCCGAGATCTGCAATACTTATCGGGTAACGATATCAGGGAAATGGAAATTCCTGCCAACGATCCCGTCAGCCGTCCCATGTTGATCCCATGCGTGAATCCGCCAACTCAACACCGCGCTCTTCCGTACAGCGGACGGTATCCGATGGCGGAACGACGTCGGGAAATGCAACCAGTGGAAAGCACACTGCGGGAATAAGTGTGACTGCAGATCCAAGCACTGGTACCACTGGTGAGCCCCAAGCATCGAATGTGGGAGATGCTGCTGCACCCCATCTGTCGGCGGCCATGCAACTTAGCAAAAGTCACGGAACTGATACCGCGCAGCTGCAGAATACCCGCCTCAACGAAACTCTGGGAGGAGCGGCTCAGCATGATCTTTCGCAGTTGCGACCGTCAGCTGCCTTCTTGAAACGATTTGGAATCGCTTATGCCCGAATGCACCGGATATTAGGATTCGAGCACGAAGCTGGCATCCTGGTCGCTGTCTGTGATCGCAATGGCTATGACCATGTCGATGTGGTCGGTCGCGCCTGCAAAACAGATACCGAACCGCTGTTATCAACCGACGATGCCATTCTTGCAGCAATCAATGTTGCTTACGCTGACCGCTCCAGCCAGGCGCAGCAAGTGATCGACACGATGGATCAAGTGACTCTATTACGTGAAGTCAGTGCGTTGGCTAGTCGAGAGGACCTGCTCGACACAGAGGGGCGTGCGCCCATCATTCGACTCGTCAATCACCTGCTCTTCGATGCGGTTAAAGCCGGCGCATCGGATGTGCATATCCAGCCTTATGAAGACCGAGTTGTTGTTCGCCAAAGAATTGACGGCGTACTCTTTGACAGTTTTGAAATTCCCAAGGCAGTGCAAGAGGAGGTTCTGACCCGAGTCAAAGTACTGGGGCGAATGAACATCGCCGAGAAACGTCTGCCACAAGATGGACGTGCAACGGTGCAACTGGGTGACCGCAATGTTGACTTGCGGATTGCATCACTGCCCACGAGCCACAATGAGCGAATCGTGATTCGATTGCTCGATAAAAGTGCTCGACTGTATACCCTTGGTGAATTAGGAATGCCACCTCACTATCTGGAAACCTTCCGTGAATTGATCAAACGTGATCACGGAATGATTCTGGTAACGGGCCCGACAGGAAGTGGAAAAAGCACCACCCTCTATGGTGCATTGCAGGAAATTGACTCAGTCGATCTCAATGTGCTGACATTGGAAGATCCCATCGAATACCAATTAGATGGCATCAGCCAAACTCAAATCAATGAAAAGAAGGGAATGACATTTGCCTCAGGCATGCGTAGCGTCCTACGGCAGGATCCTGACATCATAATGGTAGGCGAGGTTCGGGATGGAGAAACTGCCGTGATGGCAATTCAGGCTTCACTGACAGGTCACCTCGTTTTCAGTACCCTCCACACCAACGACGCGGCGAGTGCGGTCACGAGACTTTTGGATCTGGGAATTGAACCTTATCTGGTGAGCAGTTCGTTGGGGGCATCTCTTGCGCAGCGTCTCGTCCGCCGTCTTTGTGCATCATGCAAACAACCTGATCCAGTGGGCACGGCATCGCTTGCCGCACCACCCAAGTCGCTATTGGACGAGCAAGGGATTGTGCTTGCAGATCTTCCTGGTGCCTTCTCTGCGGTTGGCTGCGACATGTGCAGAGGTACTGGTTTCCGCGGTCGCGTCGGCCTTTTCGAGCTGCTTGTCGTTAATGACAACTGCCGGGAACTCGTGCAGTCACGAGGCAATGCAGCCCAAATCCGTGAGGCGGGAATGCAGGCAGGTATGCACTTGCTTGCCACTGATGGTTTACTGAAAGTTCACCAGGGTGTAACCACTCTTGATGAAGTCATGCGAGTAACAACACTTTGAGCGACTGAATACACCAGCTCGTATCAATCAATCGATAACGACGTTATCCTTTTTAGATGGCAGTATTTAATTACACAGGCGTCAAATTTGACTCCACGGTGGTTCGGGGGACCGTATCAGCGGATACGCCGCGTCAAGCTCGTGATCAGTTGCGAGGGGAGGGTGTTCGTGTAAAAAAAATCGGGGAAGCGAGTGTTGGTTCAACCAGCAAAAAGGCTTCGTTGCCTTTGCCTTTCCGCTCATTCCGCGTTCAATGGGCAACAGCGGTCCATGAAATGGCCATGATGCTTCACGCGGGAATCCCGATCCTTGATGCGTTAGATACGATTGCTGATCAAAACCGGGGTGCGTTCCGCGTAGCAATGCTTAGTGTTCGCGATCGAGTTGCATCGGGTTCATCGCTGGCAGGCGCCCTGGCTGAACAGCCTCAACTATTCGATACAGCCTCGATTCACATGGTTGAGGTTGGTGAAAACTCAGGGACACTGGACACCGTTCTCCAACAACTCGCGCAATTCAAACGCAAGCAGCTGACCCTTCGCAATTCGGTAACCACAGCCTTGGTCTACCCTCTTTTTCTGGTTTGTTTTGGTACGGCAGCAGCTTTGTTTCTGATGACATCAGTACTCCCTCCGCTATTAGAGAATCTCGAAGAGACGATCAATGTCCTGCCTTGGCCAACACAAATTGCCAAATCTCTCAGTAACCTGCTTCTGGACTATGGCTGGCTGCTTGCCTGTTTTTCGGTCCTGATCATTTTCAGTGTAATTTCGATCATTCGAACTGAAAGGGGCCGAACCTATTGGCATCAAAAACTGTTACAGGCACCAATTTTGGGACCGATGGTAGTCAAGCAGGGTGTCTCTAGGATTGCCATGATCATTGCTACCCTGTCGCGAAGCGGCATCGAATTAACCAAAGCGGTTGAACTGGCAGAGCGTTCAACATCAAATCGCGTTTTCAAGAAAGCCCTGAAACAGTTTGGAGAACGCATTGCGGCCGGAGAAGATGTTTCTGATGCGCTCGCGCAGAGCGGAGCCTTTCCTCCCCTGGCAGTCCGTGTTTTCTCAGTCGGTCAGGAGTCTGGAAAGCTGGACGAGATGCTTTTCCAGCTCGCAGATGATTATGATGAACAAGTGGCGACTGCTTCTGCCCGACTCACGGCATTACTGGAACCCGCATTAATCCTAATACTGGCCGCAGCGGTCGGTTTCCTATTATTAGCAACCATCCTACCAATTCTGGAGGCAGGAAATGTCATGTAAGCCAGTGGTTAAATCTAGCACGCATCAGCCCCACGCCTTCTCGCTGGTGGAGTTGATCGTGGTGATGGTCATTCTTGGGATGCTCGCTGGATTGGTGGCGGTCCGAACCCGAGGTTACCTGATCTCCTCAAAACAAAATGCAGCCAAGGCAGAGATCGCCAACATCGTCAAAGCGGTGGAAACGTTTTATGCGGACCAAAGCCGTTATCCGACAACTGACGAAGGAATCAATCTTTTATTGGTATCAACGGACTCATGGCCGGATGGATTCCTCAACAAGGCACCTCTGGATCCGTGGAAAAACGCGTACGAGTATGTGAGTCCAGGATCTTCTGAACCCTATGAAGTCATCTGCTTGGGTGCAGACGGTCGAGAAGGTGGCGAAGGTGAAAACCGGGATTTCACCAGTGAATCACTGGGTGGCGAAGATGCACGAAGATAAATCCACACACGGATTCACACTGCTAGAACTTGTCATCGTTTTCATCATCCTTGGCGTATTGTCAGCCATTGCAATGACATCTCTGGCGGGCAGAATTGGAAATTACCAATTGACTCAGGCAACTGAGATCGTTGGACGCGTAGACGCTCACGCGAGAAGAAAAGCGAGCAGTCAACGAAAACCAGTCAGTACATCGGTTGCAAGATTGGCAAACTTGCTGCGGGTGGGCAGCTCACAGGACCCGGCAGCACGCTCATTCAGTTTGCCAAAAGGTGTACGAATCGGTGAGACCAGGTTCAGGCAACAGACAATCGCAACCACAAATTTCGATATCAGATACAACCAGTACGGTATCTCACCAAGCTACGCAATGAAACTGATAAGGGGTTCCCAAAGCAGATGGATCATCGTTCTCGGTGGAAGTGGCCAAATCATCCAAACCAATGGAGCGGAAGAGGTCAATGATATCCTCGCACTCTAAGCAGAACAGTGGTTTCACCCTGATCGAAGTGGTCGTTGGTTTAACACTAATGGCAACTGTAGTCGTTGCATCTTTACTGGCATTCTCCGCCCATCAAAAACAGATCCGACAAGCTCGGTCCAAGATTGCTGCGGTTCAGGTAGCAGATGACCTGCTAAACCGCATGTCCGCAAATCGCACTGGAATTCCATCTTCTGCGACAGGAACAATCATCGATCACCCAAATTGGACTTGGCGAACACGCGTAACGGCAGAAACCATCCGAGCCGAAATTCCACTGAGAATCATTCAACTGGAAATCTTTGAGCGGCAAGCTGATTCCAACCTGAATCTGCTTGCCTCTACAAGTGTGGTCAAGGCAATTGAACCATGAGGCATCGCCAGCAACAAACCGGATTCACTCTAATTGAACTGGTAGCCACGGCTGTCCTGACTTCCATGATGATGACAGCGATTCTCAACATTGTCTGGTCAACACTGAAACAAACACAACAACTGCAGCGTAGCGAAACGCAGAATTCATCTCCCGCAACATTGACGAGACAACTGAGGATCTGTCTCTTATACACATCTGACGCTGCCGACGACTCCT
>CAJXTM010000263.1 GCA_913061385.1 uncultured Rhodopirellula sp.
AGATCAGCCTCGGTCTCGTGGGCTCGGAGATGTGTATAAGAGACAGGATTAGAAACAAACAACAGGGATCCGATCGCCCAAATCACCAGGAACACTGCAACACCAGCAGGCAAGTAAAACGAGTCTACGATTTTGGAAGCGGCGCCGGACTGTAGTTCCACCGCCAGCTTCTCACATTTCTTTGTCAAACGACTCAGTGATTCGATGGTAGCTTTGATCGTTTCAGGTCTCGACTCCCTTAATTCCTTTAACTGCTCTTCATCGGGCTTTATCTCCGGAAGCATATCGAGCCGACGGATGGTCACATGATTCACCTCTTCAATCTGCTTCGCTAGAGGCAACAAGGCCTCATCAATCAGCTTGACTTCTTTTCGTTTTTGCTGACCAGGTTGATCTTTCCGGTTCTCATATTGTTCTGTGACTGCCTGGCATCGTGATTGCACCTTTTGCTCGATCACCAGTTGTTCTTGGACTGTTTTTTGCTTGAACAGCTGCGTCAGACGACTCAACTCAATCCGATTACGAACTGCAGTTTCTTCGTAAATGCTTGCCTGTGTTTCGTCTGCTTCATCCCAGATGGCAAGCATTTTGCGGCGTTTATCTCGACACTGCTCCATCGTGGCAGCATGGCTAATCGCATAATTTCTTTCTTGTTCCATTTCCTGCTGAAAGTGCAGTTTTTGCAAATCCGATTGCCGAGCTGAGCAAGTTTGAAATCGCTTTGACAAACCATCCAGCAGTTGTCGTTGACGAGAGGTCGCAAGAAGCCCAGTCGGACTGACAGAATTGTCTTTCATGATCGCGATGGGGGGAAAGAGGAGAGAAGCAACGCTCTCTATTCTAACCCGTCAGACAGCACATTATCATCTTTCAACTCAAGATCTGCCTTCCTGACCGAATCACAGAATTCATGAAGCGTTCCTGTAAATCGGCTCAAACTGGGACCGAGCGAGGACAGATGCTCCTGCTCAAACTTCCGACAACGATCATCAAGCCAATCTTCGCGGACCTTTCCCCAAAGCCTCGCGAACTCCGTAAAATCACGCTGAATGCGGCCTTCGCAGTCTGTCACACGCCCGAGTTGAAATGCCATGCAAGCCCTCCCTTTTGGGGGATATTAGGATTGCGAATTGAACGTACGCAACATTTTCCTGCCCTTATACAGATTAAACAAATCATCGGCAGAAAGTGGTCTCAAGCGTCCAGAAATTGGACGATCAATGGTTTCAAGATTGTCTGTGATCACGACACATTCGGTGGTTTCCCGCAGTGCAGTGAAGAGCCCTGCTTGCTCATCCAGAAAAATCCCGAGCATCACAGGCTTCATGGAACGGTAACCGTTATGTTCCAGATGTTTCGAAAATGTCTCCATAGCACGTTGCTGGGCATCATTGAATTGGTCTGCAGCAACCGTAAATATTTCTTCATGCTCGACATGCCACCCCGCGTAGATCGCGTAGATATCGTCAACAGGAAGATTTGCTACATCCGTCGACATGGCGAAACAAACCGGGCCCGTCATCCCAACATTGCTGTAGGTTCGCTCACCCATGTTGTACTCAAATCGCACCAGATAAACATCAATGGGATCGTTATAGCTTGGCCATAATAAGCGTCGCTGATCGATAACTTCCACAGAAGTTGGTGGGACCCCCATCTGTTGTGGCTGGGTAAGCCACAACGCCATCTCTGCCTCAGCAGTTGCTTTTTCTCCGCGATCATCCTCATTGACCTGATCACCGATCCCAATTTCATCTGCATAGTGGATCGCTCGCAGTCGAGCAGCCGGATCCTCGGTTAAAGCCAGCAATCGCTTTTTGCCATTATCATCTCCCAGCTTGGCCAGTGCTCCCGCGGCTTCGCATTGAACTCGTCGGTGTCGAAGCTCGATGGTTTGGTTCAATTTTCCTATCGAGGTCTCATCACCGATCAAACCAACGGTATCGCAGAGTGATACGGCCAAAGCCACAGCCTCGCCTAACGTTGCTTGAACTGTCTCAACATCGTCACCAAAGGCCCGTGGGTTTTCTTCGAACAAACTCAACCGTCCACTGACTTCACCCAATAAGTGATTCAGCATGGGCAGACGCTCACTCGCCTGATGAGTTTCAGTGCGGCCTTCTCGAAACAGATAATTTGCCAGATCCAAGACAGGTGATGCCAAAGCGGCATGTTGCAATGAATCCAACAACGCCGGATACACCACATCAATCGACCAGTCTTCGTGCTGCATCAGCGGGCTCAAGACCTGCGCTGCCTCTATCCACTGGCTGGGAGGCATCTCCTCCAACAAAAACACCAATCTGCCCAATGCATCTTCGCTGCGAATCATTGCGAGCAGCTGAAGGACCAGAAAACGATTGGTTGTCTTGGGTGGCAACACTTCCATGATCTTTTGCAGGTGGCTTGGCTCCACCTTGGATACAACTTCTGGCCCCGCCTGCAAAACAACGGTATGCATCACGCGCAAGATACCGCCAAGAATGGCAGGATCAGATGCTGAAACCATATCCGGCTGACTGGCAATCTCTTCGATCAGCAGGGCTCCCTGACCTTCAACTGATTCTGCCAACTGTCGCAATTGCCATCCGGCAGCAACTGGATCAGCGGTTGACCCAAGAAGCGGCTCGAGTTTTTCTTCAAACACGGAATCTTCTGTTCTGTTCGAGACTTGGTAGCACCGCAGGAGTGCTTTGTGATTCATTTCAGACCGGCAGCAGATCCTGTCAGGATTCCATTGCCTGTTGGGCAGTCATTGCCTGTTGAGCAGTTCTGGCTACCGATACGCCGCAACGCCGCTCGACAATGCCAAGGTGGTGGTGCAAATGCCCTGCGGTCAGCCATGAGATCGCACGCACAGTGATGCAAAATCCATCTACTTCCACGTTAAAATCCCATGACGCTGGAACGATTCGCCGCAGCAACAACAAGTTAGCCTGTCTTAGATAGCCAAATTCTGCAACCAGACCACTGAAATTGCCGAGACCAAAACGACTATCAGCGTAAGCATTTTCGTTCCAGCCTGGCAAAGGCGTAGTATCGCCGGCAGCGATTCTGAGCATGCGATAGCCAAAAACCCGCTCGGCATCGACACAATGCTCAAATACCTGCCGAACAGTCCATTCATACGGAGCATGTACTTTGTCGATTTGCTCCGTACACAGATGGCTTGCCAACTCACAGACCCAATAAAGCTGATCTTCCAGAGCTTTCAGGACACAATCTCCCTGTAATTGATCGATCAGGCCCTGCTGATATTCGGTACCTACTTCGGTATTTTCCGGGCGTCGGCTGGCAATTCGATTCATCAGTGGTCGCAGCTAGTAAGTGACTGATTCATAAACGACGGTAAATTATAACCAGTTGGCGTCGCTCCCCGACCCGAAGGATAAACGTTGAAAATCGTGTGACAAGTCATTCGCGGCCCAGGTTGCCAGCTTGCCACGACCTTCGTATCAGCAGCAGAGGTTCAAAATACGGGATACAGCTCGTGGCCTGCTAAACACCATGGCAGCAGGGCGACACAACCGCGTAGGCAACGATCCAAGCGAGGGACTTGCCTCAATCGGATAATGTGAAAATTTGTGACACACGGTAAATCTCGGCAACCTGCTCCATTTGTCCTGCCCTTCACAGTGAAATTGCAGCAGCTTTGCCATACCCAGTCTCGGTCATGGTGAACACATGGTGTATCTGTGCATTTTTTTCGCTGTCGTGGCGTTCTGTCAATTAGGTGCGCGATTCCATCGGTCTCAGCGACTAGAAGAGCTTTCGTTACGGAGCAGTGCCGATTTGGGTCACCTCAAACGAGAGTTGGCCAATCGGCATGTGATCGTCTCACATCTCGCCGATTCTCTTCCTAGCTCATTCGATCCCAAGTTCGAACGACAAAAACTGCGAGAGATCAGCCAGACAGCTGAAGACTCGCTTTCGACCATCGATCCCCGCAAACCATGCGCGAACCAAATTCGTGATTTTATGGCGCGAGAACGCGAACTGGTCGACGTGACTCGCGATCTGGTCGACTGCATCGAAACGGACAATGATCTCAACCAAGCCCACCTGGTCGCCAGTTGTATTGAGGGGCTCGACAAAGCCAATGCGCAAATCGGGAATCGCAAATCCATTTATAATTCCTCAGCCATGGCGCACCAAAGGCTGAAGCGTGGCTCGTTCCTACGACAGCCTAAAAGTCGAGAGGAATTTACTGTCTTTGATTCAGAAGAATGGGATATGAGGACCGCGACTGGCTCATGATGCGGCGATTTTCCTAAGCAACTCGGCCGTCACTGTGACAGATTCCAGATCGATGGTATGCGGGCCCTCGAAAGAATGAAAACGGTTGCTCACGCCAGAGTTCTGTAACATTTCATTGAGGATACTAGCGCTGGCGTAGGGCAAAACCGGATCAATCGTGCCATGTGATTGAAAGACCTCGGTCCCAGACAATCGGCTCATCGCTTGCTGCCATTGGGGTCGACAGATTACCGTACCCGAGAATTGAATCAGCAACTGCGGAGGTGCAACACTTCCCCTCAATGCAGTGTCCATCGCCAACATGGCTCCCTGCGAAAAGCCTCCCAGCACCAAGGGAGTTGCGTCTCCACCCAACTCCTGTTTTACCGATGTAATCGTGTCGCAAAGTGTCAACCTTGCTTCGGTAACACCAGGTGGCTCATGCTCATGCAATTCCTCAAAGTCGGATGCCTGCACGGCCTCAGCCAGACGCGCCATATTGATCGGCCACCAGGCACGTCCCTGCGGCATACCAATTTCTGCAAGTGAGTTTGGCGCATCCGGAAAAACAAAACGGAACTTGTCGCCCTGATCACCTAATAAACTGAGCCACTCATTGGAAAGCCCCGCCAAGTCGTCATACGACGCCCCATAACCGTGGCAAATCACTACTCCAATGCTCGGCTCATCACCACCATCAACAACAATGCAATCGAGTGAGGCGATTCGGGTCCGGCGTGCTTCAGGCATTAAAATTCTCGAGTAGGGAAAAAACGGAATAGGATGATCCAGAGTGGATCCACGAATCGAAAGATCGACGACGTCATCGGCTAAATTCTTGCCATATCATTGCAAGCTTTTAAATCACAAATTTACTTTAGCAGCTTAATTTGCGATGTAATTCGCCATCAAAACAATGACTTTAGACCAGCCCAACGTTTCACGAACGGCATAAGTCAAACAGCAGCAAGTGTTGTTGCAGGACGCCAATCAACAAGATGAATCTCGACCTTCCTGAATCCACGGAAGTCATTCACCACCGGGCGGTAGGCAATTTCAATTGGACCTTCGGTAGCATTGAGTTCATCGCACCAATCGCCGGCACCAAAAGCCACCCCACGGATTACTTTTTTTCCTTGCCGCAAATTAACGGTGAGATGCCGATCCCCGCCACCCATCTTGCGTGCAGGTTCATCGAGTTCGACATTTCTGCAAAACAGCACGGGTCTTGGATTGGCCGCACCAAACGGGGCAAGCATATCCATCTGCTTGAGCACCTCGAGATTCAATTGACCGAGCGTCGCCTCTGCGTCGATCACGATCTCAGGCACAATTTCTTTATCGTGCCATTGCTTGGCGACTGCTTCATTGAAGTCACCCCGAAAAGAATCAATTTCTCTTTCACTGATCGTTAAACCCGCTGCAGCTTTATGTCCGCCGAACCGCACCAACCGGTGATCACACTCACAAAGAGCATCGTAAAGATTGATATTCGTTCCACCGACACGACCTGAACCAACTGCCTCTGATTTGCCAGCAGCATCCTGAGAAATCACAAAAACCGGCTTGGCATATTTGTCGGCCAGACGACCGGCCACGACACCGATGACACCCTGATGCCAACCAACACCAGCAAGCACCAACGCAGGATCACTCTCCGGCTCAAAATCAGACTTGGCCTGTTTGTCTGCTGCCAGATAAACACTGCGTTGCAAACTGTCACGTGTCGTATTGAGTTGATGAATGTATTCAGCTAGCTGCGTCGCTCGCTCACCTGGTGAAATGGTCATTAACTCGACCGCCAATTGCGCCTGCCCAAGCCGTCCAGCGGCATTCCTGTCTCTTATACACATCTCCGAGCCCACGAGACCGAGGCTGATCTCG
>CAJXTM010000264.1 GCA_913061385.1 uncultured Rhodopirellula sp.
CCGTAACAGCGTCGGCCACACCATCATTGTTCGTATCAAATGCGACTTGCTGGATCGCTGCAAAGTTTGCAGTACCACCGTTGATAAACGGCGAATTGGTATCAATTGCGAACAATCTTCCGTTACGTGACACCGCAAAAAGCGTGCGACTGAATGTTCCGCCATCTACGTTTTGTGGCCCCAAAGCCAACCCTGCGAATTCGGTTCCGGGCGACTCAAAACGCCTGGTGACTTGACCATTGGCAGAATTGATGAGCAGAAATTCGCCTGCATCTGTGACACCGAACAGGCGTCCCCCATCAAATCGATCCATCGCAAGGCCAGTGACCCTCCCCTGCAAAGGACCATTCAACCCATTGAACAAATCAGGCGGCCCGTTTGATGCAGACGAGGATGTGTAGGTCCCGGCAAGATCACCATCGGTATCTTCTGCCTCGTCCGGCCCGGCCAGGTTTGCGTCGTCTCTGACATTGGCAGTGACAAGGGTACGGGCCACCGCATCTTCGTTGATCAAATCAACGATCCCCCCAGCTGTCGGATTGGGATCATTATCCAAAGCAATGTTGATGACTCGTAATGCTGGATTCACGGTGATGGTCGAAGCACCGATGTTCGCTTCAGTGATAACGATGCTGAATGTGCCAGCAGTGCCTGGAATCTTGGACTCAATGTCGACTCTCGCTCCGGGCGCATTGGCGTCAGCCACAGTGAGCGTGACCGACGCGTAGGTGACGCCCGCAGGTTGAATATTCCCGCGGAATTCAACTGGATCGGTTCCATCGGCTGAATACAACTTTGAATTTGTTGGACCGGCTAGCGGATCTAACGCGTCTGTTTCCAGAACGGCAAAATGGCGTGTATAGTCACCCGTGCCATTGCGTTCGAATGTCAAGGCGGACACGAAATCGCTTGTGGTCACATCATCCAGATCTGCCGGAGCCAGATACAAACTTGGATTGCGGCCGTCAATTTCGTCGGAAGTAGCTGAGATCTCTGTGCCGTTATCCGGATTGATCTCGACTAGATTACCTACCTGATTATCAGCGTCTGGAACGTTCTGATAACCAAACAAACGCCCATCCGATCTCATCACGATATCAACGATATCGTTTGTGGAATTCCCCACAAACGTCGAATTGCCTGCCGCACCACGTGACGGATCGACAATTCGCAGTCCGTCGTCACTCTTGATATACAGGGAAACATCAGTGAACTCATATGGCTTTATATGAGCTCCGATCGCAGTCGTGTCGAACAACCGCGCACCGGTTGGATCAATCTGATTAAGCCCTAGCCGATTAGGGTCCGGATTCGCCACGTAGCCCGTACTGCCGATGTGATCTTCAACCACGCGTTCAACCGAACTCACTGGCTCTAGACGCACAAGACCATTGGCTGCATTACCACCGGCAAAAACACCATTCAACGCGTTGGGCAAGGAGCCATTACTCATGACGGCTACGAAGTACTGATTGTCAGGGGCCGCATTCAGGTGAATGGGCCCAATGTAGGCATCTTTCTTTCCTAATGAGCCCCGACTCAAATCGGTGGTCGCCGTGCTGGGATCAGCTGGATCACTCGGCTGATCATCCTGGATGTCGGATTCACGTCCGATGAAGACCAGTTCCTGATTCTGGTTGTAAACGGCAACCGTAGTATCTGTTCGGACTGCGTTATCGGAGTAGTCCAGATCGAGAACGACCCCGATGCTGTTCGGCCCATCTCCACCACCCTCAGACCTGGTTTGATTCAAGTCAAATCGATACCAGTCAATGTCGGTAAAGGAAGTCAGTTCACCGCCGATATTGAGCGCGGCGACATCTGTTTCGAGCAGATTCACGAGTACTTGAGAATTTGCGAAGGCGTCATTGTTGCCCGGTAGCTCGCCTGCTTCACCGACTAATGGGCTGTGAGCTGGCAAACCTCGGACATCAATCCCCGTGCTTGCGAAGCGAATATCGGCATAGCGGACTGTCGATCCTGGGAACTCCTGCACCTGATCCAACCGGACCTGCAACGAATACTGACCACTGCTCTCGCCGCTCATCTCCGCAACACTTGGAGCAGTTCTTGGATTACTGCGAACACGAATGAAATACACACCTTCCTGCCCCTCCGTACCTGGCAACACATAATGCAGGCCGGGATCACGGAAGTTCTGGGTGTAGTGGTCACCACCAAGATAAGTGTTTTGCGTCAGCGTATTCGCATCGACATCACCAGGGGCACTGGGGCTGTCTGAACGCTGAGATCGAGCCAGTACGACGCCTGTCAAACTGACAACTTCGACAATAGCATCAAGTGCGAAATTGGTATTGTCGACATCGATCCAGACTGGAGTCCCAGCAGTACCAGTGAACGAGTAAACATCCACATCTTCGGTATCGTCAGGACTGATGAAGCCGCTGACCTGAAAACCCAAACGCCGATTTTCATCACTGCTGACATGGTCCGGCGCAAGGACGCCAAGATACTCGGAGGCGACCGGCGTGTTGTTGACGTCGGCCCCGAGGGTAATGGGATTCTCAAGTTCCCGCAGAACAGCAACATTGCGATCATTACTGAATTCGTCAAATAACAGCCCACGCCATCCGCCCGACGCGCCCGTTGTAACGGCTGCACTGTTGTTGGTGTTGAACATCACTTCACCGGCAGGTGTATATCCAGCACCGACACTGTCATCCCCGATGTGGGTCATGACCACAGGATGCCCAACCGTCCCCAGCACATGAAGTGTTCCCCCAACGCGATCATTGATATCCAGTGGAAAACCAGTTGCGGTGATCCCCGCATTATTGCCATTCAACTTGACGACCAGACTTTCACTGTTGCTGCTTTGAAGCGTCAAGCCACCTAGCGTGTGCAGATTAGTGATACTGATTTCATCTTCGAGAACATGAACGATGTCACTGTCATCCCAGACACCCGCCGTGTTCATCTGTTCTCCGCGAACAACCAAACCGTTGACGTCGTTATTCTCCATTCGATTCAAGCGAATCAGTGGACCGGAGTTGGTATCAAACTGAAAATATCGATCAGCCGACCCCGTTACGCGTCCCGAGTCACGAGAGATCTCTGCACGAAGTGAATTCGCATTGATGTCAATCGCATGACCGGCGTTATCAGCGATCGTATTATCGACGATGATGGGCTGTGCGCCTCGAACATAAATGGTCGCTCCGGAATTTGACCCGCGTCCATTACGGTTACTGTTATCAGCACCATCGTCATTGAATTGCAGCAAGCTGTTCGCAACGCGAATGTTCGCTTGATGGATCTCAATCGCACCGAACGTTGCGTCACCACCTTCAATTGCTGACAGACCACCGCCAAACAACAGGATCGAGTGGTCAAGACTGCCGGAGGTCATTTGGCCGAAATAGACACCAGACCAGTCACCCGGCGCGGGGAGTGTATCGGGTGTGCTGTTGGTATCAAAGTTACCACTACCACCGTAACGATCATCGTAAAGTGAGGTGAAGACAACAGGTAGATTTTTGTTTCCCTCAGCAATCAGAGCGGCCGCACCGCGTTCAACTTCGATTCGTGACTCCGCAAACTTAACGACGCTACCGGGATCGATGACCAACCGGCCGGCCACGCGAGAAGTCAGGTCGCCGGACGGGTCAAGCTCAGCGCCTCCAGCAGCCCCTTCGATGATCAGATTCTCGGTCAAAATATGCGGGATATCGATATCATCGAACCGACCAGCAACAGTGAGTTTATCAATGGTTGCTCCAAGGTCAGTCTCAACGCGAATGAACAATCCATCGATCGTATTACCGAGCAGGAAATTCCCATTCAGATCTGGTCCGATTCGTTCGCGGTTACCATCAAAGAAGCTCTCTTCAAAACTGTCCGGACTTGCTGACAGTGCTGAGTCATCACTTTCGGTGACGAAGTTGAACGAAACTGTGGGTCGAGCGTCGATCATATGGACTGGGGAATAAACCGATTCCTGAGCAGCCACGAATACTTTGCCACCGGCGTGCTTGATATCGACGTGGTTGACATAGTTCAAGAAGATACCGTGATCTTCAAGATCGGAATCTGCGCGGAACACAATTCCACCATAGTCCCCAGAACTTGGACCCACTCCGACACCATCTGAATCCCCGCCCACAGAATCATCGAGGAAAGATCGCAGAAAGACCGAGTGCTCGGGTGTCCCGAGCACTTGGATTGATGATTGCGACCGTGAAATTGTTGCGGCGGAGGTTCCAGCATCAATATTCGCTTTGCGAAGCTTGAGCAAAGCGCCTGCGTGTAGCATCAGGGTGACGCCCTGCGGCACAAGCAATTCTGCGCCGTCTTCCAGACTCAAACCGGTCACATCCAAACCGACTTCGTAAGCCTGGTTGTCCTCGAGCGTATCGAGATTCTGGTCCAGTCCACCGCCACCGATGACCTGCACAAGATTTGGTGTCTGCAGAAGTGTTTCGGAACCCGACAAATCCAACGTATCGATCTGGTCGAACTGCACCAAACTGCCAGTTGCCGATGCGGTCAAACCTGCCGCAGTGACTGATGCTAATACTTTCTGAGCCACAGCACCCGGAAGAATCTCGGTTGTCAGATCAATATCGGTGGGAGTGGTGCCAAATGTAACCACTGTGGTTGCACCCAGCTGATCCTTCACACTGAAGCTCTGCCCATGCAGAAATGCATAATCGGTCTGATCACTGGGAAGTGTTGGGATGACAATCCGGGTACCTGCTTGCCGCAGTGCAAACCCAAGGTTGTCGTAAGCGTCAGCAAGTGTTCCAGATCCATCAACCGAACTGGTACTATCATTGACCTTGTCAACATAAATCGTCGTCGCCTGGTCACTCGACTGGAACCAGAAAGAAAAGACGCCACCGGGCTTACCGTCAGCATCACCATCGAAGACGGTGCCATTGGTGTCCCGAATTGTCGCTTCGACACTTTCAGCAGCGAAAGTCAGCTTCAATTCGTAATTACCGTCAGTGAACCCACCGTAACCCGAATCGGGTACGAGCGGGTCGTAATCAGCATTCCCCGTACTGGTAACCCCGACGAAATAGTTACCCGGCTCGGCATCAAAGCCAATGAAGGCATCGGTTCCAAAGTATTCATCGTTCTGTGCTACGAGCTCAACCGTGCCATTGGCGTTCTGCCGATAGAGTTTCAATACGGTATTCAGAAAGCTCGGATTGCTCAAACGCTCGGCCGTCGTCTCAATTTTCACCATTCCAGGTTCTGCCACCTCAAAACGGTACATATCAATGTCTGTACTGTTAGATGGGATGAATCGCTGCAAATGCGTGATGTCATGGTCACCAGGATAAACCGCTGCATTACTATCCGAAATGTAGTTCTGACCCATTGTCGCAGCGATTCCATACGCGTG
Organism: uncultured Rhodopirellula sp.; assembly: GCA_913061385.1. Taxonomy (GTDB): domain Bacteria; phylum Planctomycetota; class Planctomycetia; order Pirellulales; family Pirellulaceae; genus Rubripirellula. The sequence goes on from CAJXTM010000264.1 coordinate 5,372, forward strand.
CGGCAAACGAATCGCATGACCGATTTCGTGAATGAGCACTCTTGAGAACCCATCGCCGAACTCTCGGTTCGAGTTATCCCAAACATTGCCATTCATAACGACACCGCCGGGACCTCCCCAACTGGTAGAACCATTGGGATCATCATCCGGTACAAGCGATCGTGTATCACCTTTTCCGATGAAGGTAACTTGGGTGCCGAAAGGATTGACAGCGTCTCCGAAGACTGTCTCGGTTGATTCAATGAACTCGAAACCGGATACCCTGCCATACAGCTCGAAAGCCATCCGGGCAATATCCTTCTCAGACTCAGTCAGCAGGTTCGTGTAATCATTCCCCAGCGGGTCGGTTCCCATCGTATCGGGAAAGTAGTAAACAATCTTTTCGATCGCTTGCGGAGCCACTGGTGTAGTTCCGAGGCCACTGGTGTGCCCATCATCGGGAACAAACTGTCGGTGCCCAGGTTCATCGTTACTGCCTGGGCGTGGTGGCAGAGGGATCGCCTGCGGGACGATATCCCGGGCAACCGTCAATGACGCCGCCCCCAATTTCCCCAAGTCAGTTGCATCGGATGTCGTTGTATTGCCATCACTCCCGGACACGGGAGTGCCGGTGACTGACAAATCGATGGAGTATGGACCTGACTCACCGCCAGGACTCATGACTTCAACAAAAAACGTATCATCCTGTCTCTTATACACATCTCCGAGCCCACGAGACCGAGGCTGATCTCG
>CAJXTM010000265.1 GCA_913061385.1 uncultured Rhodopirellula sp.
GTCTCGTGGGCTCGGAGATGTGTATAAGAGACAGACCCAACCCATGCAAGCACAGCGGCTTGCGATAAACAGAACTCATTATCCCACCTGTGCCTGCATGTGTCTCTACACACATCGGATGCAAGTGATTCAGACAAGAGAGCGGAGCTAGACTCCGAACCAAACCCATGAAACCTATTTTTATTTGCATCGCTGCATTACTGGTTTTCGGTACCGACCTGCGTGCGGAAACGAAACCTATCAAGGCTCTCTTGATTGCTGGGGGTTGCTGCCACGATTACAAGGGCCAGCACGAAGCTTTGTTCAAGGGTATCCAAGCCAGATCCAACGTTCAGGTTGATGTCTATTGGACAGATGACGCTGGCACCAATCCTCCTTTTCCACTCTTCGAAAGTCCGGACTGGGCCAAAGGCTACGATGTCATCATTCATGACGAATGTGCAGCCAGCAACAAAGACGTTGCAGTGGTTCAGAGAATCCTTGCTGTTCACCGCACCGTACCTGCAGTGCACCTACATTGTGCGATGCACTCTTTTCGCAACGGAACCGATTTGTGGTTCAAACATCTGGGGCTCCAATCCACCAGTCACGGGCCCCAGGAACCCATCGCCATTTCCTTCGTGGACAAATCACATCCCATCACCAAGAATTTGCGTGATTGGACCACCATCAAAGAAGAACTCTATAACAATGCAGCAATGCACGGCGCCAAGGCACTGGCAACCGGCACACAAACCTACACAAGAAGCGGGAAAACGGTCAAAGCAAAAGCGGTCGTTGCGTGGACGAACGAAACGCAGGGAGCCCGAAGTTTCAGTACCACCTTGGGACACAATACGGCGACCGTGGCTGATGACAGATACTTGAACCTAGTGACGCGTGGTTTGCTGTGGGCTTGTGACAAACTGGATCCAGAGTACATGACTCCGTACCCAGGCAAAAACAACATCACTTTCATTGCAAAGAAAGAAAAGGCTGCGGTCGTCCCAAAGCTTGGAGTCATGCCGAAGGATGCAACTCTCGTCATACCCACTGCATCATCAACCCAACAACCCAACTTTGCACTAAACGCATTTGACGGCGATACAAACACACGATGGTGCGCTTCAAGCGGAAATTATCCGCAATGGTTAGCATGGGAATTCCAGCGCCCAGTGAAAGCAGTCTCGATCAAAATCTTGTGGGAATTTGATCGCGATTATCAGTTCCATGTCGAAGGATCGACCGATGGAAAAAACTGGAACAATCTTTTAGATGCATCCAAGAACAAACAGGTAACACAGGGTGATCTGAAATTAAAAACAGACGTTCCGATCAAGCACATGCGGATTGTCGGCTTAGGTTCGTCTGGTGGTTGGTGTAGCATTCGCGAGGTTTCGGTCAAGGGCGACGGAATCAACCCACTCTGGCCAGCAAGAGCAGACGGTAAACCATTCAGTTATCAACCCAAGCTAGCTGACCCCTACGCCAAGAAGGGCAATCTTCCACCAACCATCCAATCGCTAACGCCAGCTGAAGAAGCGGCCATCCTAAAGGATGTGAAAGTAGCTGAAGGATTTGAGGCCACGGTGTTCGCCGCACCACCGGCAGTCAATTATCCTGTGTTTGTTGCTGCGTCCACCGACGGAACGCTCTATGTCAGTTCCGATGGCAATGGTTCCCTGGGGCGTGATCCAGAGCGTGGTCGTGTTATTCGCCTGCGGGATACGGATGGTGATGGCCGAGCTGATGAAACGAAGGTTTTCTGCGAGATTGACGCTCCCCGTGGTCTCGTATGGGACCACGACCGACTGTACCTGGTGCACCCGCCCCATCTTTCGGCCTTCATCGACGCTGACGGTGATGGTGTTGCAGAAGAGCAAAAGATTTTAGTGAGCAACGTGGCATTTGGTTACGACAAGCGACCCGCCGACCACACCACCAACGGCCTCAGCATTGGTGTCGACGGTTGGCTCTATATCGCTGGCGGAGACTTTGGATTCATGGAAGCAGAAGGAACCGATGGCCGTAAACTGACTCACCGTGGTGGAGGTGTCATCCGTGTCCGACCTGATGGGACCGGGCTGGAACTCTATTCAACGGGCACACGCAATATCCTCGAAGTCGCGGTTAGCCCTCGCATGGATCTATTTGCAAGAGACAACACCAATGATGGCGGAGGCTGGGACGTCAGATTCCACCATTTCACTGGCGGTGAAGACCACGGCTATCCACGCTTGTACAAGAATTTCCCCAAGGAGTGTGTTGCACCACTCGCGGATTACGGCGGCGGGTCTGGCTGCGGGGCAACCTATGTAGATGAGCCCGGCTTTGGAACATGGAACGACGCACCGCTAACAGCAGATTGGGGAACAGGAGCCATCTGGCACCATTCTGTCAAACCCAAGGGAGCAACCTTCGCTGAAACATCTCCGCCGAAACCGCTGGTTCGAATGTCGCGTCCCACAGATGCTGACGTTGATGGAAATAGCCGCCTGTACTGCGCAAGCTGGAAGGGAGCAACATTCAAATGGGCTGGCTCGAATGTGGGATACGTGGTCTGTGTGAAACCGAAGCAAATGCAGGATCGCCCAATGCCAAGTTTCACCGATCTTTCCTCTGACGAACTTGCTGCATTACTCGATGACTCCAGTCATCGACGCCGACTCGCTGCTCAACGGGAACTTTTGCGCCGCGGTGATCAAAGATATCGCAACTTGCTTGATCACATTCCCGCGCAAAGAAGCGATGCAAGAAATCTTGCGGAACGCCTTCAGCATGACGCAACGGCCAGCGAGATGCTTGACGCCCTCGAACACGAGGACCCTGTCGTGGTGCATATTGCCATTCGAAGCTTAGCGAAGAAGAAGGCTGTGGATGCCTGCATGAATTTGCTGAAAACGCAACTGAAGGCTCCAACGGACTCGCAACCGACTGCATTGCAAGCACTTGCCAAGATGCATACCCCTGGCGTTGTTACTGCATTGCTTCAACAAATTGATGATGAATCAAACGCGAAGAACCGCATGCACCTGAGAGCCGCTTTATGTCGCCTGCACTACCAAGAAGGAATTTGGAAAGGGGACTCCTGGGGAACACGTCCCGATACGCGGGGTCCCTACTACCAACCGGAACCGTGGAGCGAAACAGAACGAATCAACCAGCGGTTGCAACAGGCACTGAAAACAGCCTCTCCTGAAGAAGCAACCAACCTGATTCTTGAAATCAATCGTCACCGAATTCAAATTAACAATGTCGTAACTCAGATGATGGAACTGGCTGCTAACGACTCACAACTGCTGCCGCCAACTGTCGCAAAACTGGCGGCTGAGCGTGAGCTTCCCAATGGCAGTGTGCCGTTTCTCATATCTGCTGTGACCGCGTCCGATCTATCATCAGCAACATTGATGCAAGCGGTATCAGCGTTGGTCAAATCTAAACAACCTGCAGCATTGAAACCTGCGTTCGCCGCCATTGCCAGGATGTCGGGGAACCAGCAAAAACAAGATCAACAGCGTGCATTTCAGAGCTTAGTGAAGTCGCAACTACTGCAAAACCAGCTAGAGCTTGCATTACGAGAGTGCCAAAACGCAGACCCAAGCATTGGACATTGGGCGACTGCCGCAATACTGGGCGTGGCTCAGGAAACGAAAAGCAGCCCCGAAGTTCGTGAGCAAGCGAGCCTCAGCATTGACGACATGTGGAAACAGCCGAGACAGAAACTCCGACTAATCAAGGCAGCTGCGGACACACAAAACCACTTCCTCGACGATCGGATTCTTGAGCTAACGAACAGTCCGGAACCAGAACTGGTGACAGAAGTGCAGCGTGCTATCAAAGCGTTGCGTCTCGCGGAGAAACTGGATCCCAATCGGCCTCGCATCGCCACGATCGGTGTAGACGCCGCGATGAAACAGTTCACATTAACCAACGGCGATGTCGCACATGGGCAGCGTTTGTTCAAAGAAGCCAACTGCACCGCTTGCCATACCGTTAGTAAGCAGGACGAACAACAAGGGCCGTACCTTGGTAATATTGCAGCCACCTACAAAAGACAACAACTTGCCGAAGCCGTGCTACAACCAAACAAAACGATTGCACAGGGTTTCGCGACCACGTCAATCCTGACCGTTGATGGTCAGGTAGTGATAGGATTTGTAACCAAGGAGCTAGCAGACAAGGTGACCCTTCGAGATGCTCAAGCCAAAGAACACCAGATCAGCAAAGATGACATTGAAATCCGCAAGGTGTTGAAAACATCAGTCATGCCGGAAGGCTTGATGGACAAGTATTCCGTCAGTGACCTTGCAGCCATCATTGCTTATCTGGAGTCACTGCCCAAAAATTGATTACGACAAACCAGCCAGATCCTGCACCCCATCCAGAAAACTTGCTAATTTTCCATGGATGGGCATTGTTGCAGACTACTTCTAACTGGCGGCAGCAAGACCTCGTTGTTTTCTTACACACCAAGGTCAAAGGCCTGGCAAAATGAATATGGACATCGAAGTCACCAACTGCTTGCAGGTCACGACCAAGCAGAACAGAAAATAGATCAGACTCTTCGCCGGCTACCAGCAGTCCACCGTTTTTGAACTGCGGCGACTGCTCGGTTGCATAGAGGAAAACGAGCAGCACTTCCGTATCACGCTGAATGAAATCGCGTTAACGGGAAACCAGGCGTGATTTTTGTGCCGTAAACTTTCGACAGATCCTGTCCAACAAACTTCGCGTGAAGACGCTCATCAGTTTTTTTTCTCTGCACGCTCTAATGCTGCACGAGTATCATTCGTCAAATCAGCGGCGAGAGACTGTTGTGTCTCTGGAATCGCCAGATGAATATCAGTTTCAACATGCATGCCCACCTGAAGATCCTTACCACTCAGGTTAAAAACGTGACCTCCAAAATCCCTCGTTTCATTAATCAAGTGGAAGTGATATCCGGGAACGCCGATGGATGTTGCATACTGCGGTGCCCAGAACCCAACTAACGTCCCCTTCTGTTGTTCCGATCCGAATTGACTTTGATGCTTGATAGCGTCAACCAGTTTTTCGCCAGGCTTCGCTTTGCAGGCAGCACGCAGCGAAACATTCTCAAAACAACCTTCAACACGAAAAGCAGCAAACAGGTTGTCCGAGGGTCGCTGAAGGTCGAGTTCGTTTTGCAACCCTTCAAAACTTTCAGCCTCAGCAATCTGAAAATATTGATCAGCGGCAAACCTGGTAATGGTGGCATACGGGACAAACGTGCTATCAGGAACCTCTCGTACTGTGCCACCACCGCGGATTTGGTAACAGACCCCATCGATCATCACCATCTCTCCATCCAAACCTTCAAAAGTCCCTAGACCAAAGTCACCGTGAACTTTGAGATCATGCACGCGAGTGCAACCATCAAAAACACCCTCAACCAATGCGCAGCTGGTTGATACTTGAAATAGCGAGTGGTGCCTGAGATCCAGTTCATTCGCAATCGCCCGCTCAACGATATGTGCGATGCTATCGCCGGTACGCGAACTTTCTGCTCCAAGGGCATTCCATAGAGTTTCGGATACACGGCAATCCAGTTTGCGACGCTTCATTGACATCAGAAATCACTGCTCTTGATCGTGTGATTGAATAAAATCTGCCCCACCTGCTGTGTCAATCAACTAGTAAAAGCGAAACACGCCCACTCAGAAGGCCTCAGACAAGTCATACGTGCTGGACATTATCGGTCGTAATCTTCCAACAAGACTCCCCAATGAAATGGTACAGCACGAATACACCTGATACACCCACCTGACCATTTCCGCATCACTGAAGCAGTCGAACGGTTTCATAGCTGATCCAAAATATCCAATGCTTTCCGTTCATAAACTTCTTGCCAATGAGGCGCGAGAATACAGTCACTGTCTTCCTGGGCTCCACCTACGTTTGCTAACTGTTTGGTCGTAGGGGCATAGTAGATGTATCCATTGGTGTAGCCGGCAACAAAGGTATTCTGATGTGAAGACTTGGCTTTGAGATTTAGACCAATCTGAACAGTCAACTCACCCGGAAAGCTTGTTAACACAAAGTCCTGTCTCTTATACACATCTGACGCTGCCGACGACTCCTTACGTGTAGA
>CAJXTM010000266.1 GCA_913061385.1 uncultured Rhodopirellula sp.
ACCAAAAGCAGAGCGTGTGCGGCTGCGACCTGGATACCGCACGCGATTGGTTTGTGAGTTCACGATCCGCGTGCCTGTTTCAGGCTTTCGTACGTGAAGCGTCGATTTGCTTAATGGAGTCCCACCACGTGAATACTACCGATCGGGTTTGGTCGGACCGTTGACCGGTTGCGTTACACGTGGTGGAACGCAATTGGGAACGGTAACCATTCGAACTTGATGAACCTCGCGTGAGAGGTTTGTTCGGGTTGGTCTGGGGACGTGGGTCTGGCATCCGACTTCGAAAGAGCAACACCTAAACGGACATGACTGTCTTTCGACGCGTTGCTGATCAGAGGGATCTTAGACCAAGGCAGGAGGACCGCGTGGCTGTGCGATCGAGAGCGAAGTTCCAACGAATACGAAATCGTTGCGTATGGAGGTGGGATCGCCTGAGCTTATACTTTGAAGCGGCGTGTCCCATTCCAGTGTCATGCCATTGGCATTACCAACAGACTGGCAAACGAAGCAAGTTTCGGAATCATGCTCGGAGTGCTCTTCGTCGGCATCCGGTAGTCCGGCCTCATGCGAGGCTTGGCTCTGATTGACGTGGGCATGGCCGCAGACGCTAAGGCACGACAAGCCTGCCTTTCCAACGTCAAATCCGGTCGCTTGATGATCATGGCAAACGCTCACGTGCAGCCACGCTGGTGCGTAGCCAATGGCAATCACACAGCACAGGATGCTCGGTAAAGATCTTTGCAACAAGGTCATTCAGCTACGGCTTAATGGACGCGAGAGGAATCAAAATTAGGTAATTATCCTAAACCCTACAACCTTTACGATGATCTCAATCAAATCGTTCGTCAACTACTTGTCTGGAAAAAAAGATGATTTTATTGCACCTGCATAAGTTGTGCATTAGCGAGTTGGCGTCCCAAGATTGACACTCTTGTTCACGCCGGTTTCGTATGAAGCCTATTGGGGGTAGCTCTTTGGCGGAAAGGATCAGCGACACAAATTTCGCGGAACTGGGGTGGCCCAACCCGCATTTTATGACGGCTGAGCCTTACACGAAATAAGAAACCGCCGAGGTGCGGTAAACCGCCGTTCTCATGGCCACACCGCCGCAAGGTGGTGCCAAGACATGAATCGACGGTGTTGGTTGCCTGAATGAAGTAGGCAATGAAATGATCGATGAACAACCCGCCTTAGAATGGAGGGACTTGTCGGTTCAGCTTGGGGCAACGTCGCGTGTGCCCCCCCCGAGCGGGCGAACCCGGTGGTGGAGATAACAGCGTTGTGCTGAAATGAGCGTGCCGAAGGTATCGACTTGCCGGCACACGCCGATTTTTATTTCGTTCTAGTTTTTCGCAATCTGGCGACTGCGTATGCTCGGGCAAATCTGTTTTCCATCGATTAGATTGGGTTTGGCCGCGATTCCAAGTTGCGACGGCGATTTGCCAACCCACTCGCTTTCACACCCTTGAACGTCAATCTGACCAGTGTCTGGGTCGATGGTTAGCGTTGTGAAAAGACTATCGCGGTAGGGGCACGTGTATTCAATCCAGCGGAATTTGGAGTGGATCGCTGCTGGATAGCTTTGGTTGCGGTAGGAGCCGCCGACCCATTTGTAGGACGCAGAGTTGATGTGCAGGTACGAAATGTTGTCAACGCGTACGACCTCGTCGATGTGCGTGTGTCCGTTGACAGCCAGGAGAACTTTTTCAGCGGCAGAGTTGAGTAGCTTCTGGACGGCTTTCGCATTATCGATCGATGATGGGCCTGCCAGTGGCTGATGGCTGAAGACAATGATTGGGCCGCTGAGCGTTTTCAATTGTGTGGCAAGCCATTCCAGCTGTTCCTGTCCCATGTGCGAAGGATAGCCGCTGGTGTGATCTGCTGCTTTTTCATTGCCATCAAGGACGATTAGATTCAGCCCGTTTACATTTTCCGTGTAGTACCTCCCTTTCATTCCCCACAGCTTGGCAACCTCATCAAAAGTATGTCCTCCATCAATCTCGTGATTGCCAAGCACATGCAAGGTTCGTGGATGCGCTTGCTGGAACGCTTGGGTCACGACTTCGTTGTCTTTCGTCGGATAGGCGAAGTCGCCGAGTTGCAGCAAAGCGTCTGGCTTTTTATCAGCCATGGCATCGAGGAAAACTTTTAGCCGTGCCGGACCATCGTGCATGATGTCCTGATGCAGGTCTGTGATGATGCCGAGTTTGATGGGCCGGTCTAATGCTTTGAGGGCCGACATGGCTGAGCGGGGCAGGATGGTCGATGCCACTACGACACCCGTCGCGCGAAGGAAATCCCGTTTTGATGGAATGAATCGATTCACTGGTTGGATGCCGTTTTGGGTTGTGAAGGTTATTGAAAGTAAGGAGGAATTTAACTCATTGCTGTTCTGGCGAACTTGGTTTCAAGGATGGTGAGATTGGGTTCAAGGATGCTGTCGAGAGATAGGCTCGCACCCCGCTTTCGCTGACCAATGCACAGTAGCTTCCGGAATCCTTGATGACCTGAACCTTGGTTCCTTGTTTAAACTTGCCATCAGGGGCACGTGACTGCTGAGGGCCAGTGGTGTAATAGTCTGCCTCGGTGGCAACGATATGCGTCGCTACGAATTCCGTGGGCGTCGTTGATAGCGTGTCGCGGAGTCTCTTGAGTTGTAGATTTCGAAAAGCAACGAGACAGCCTTTGCCATGATCCTGAATCGCAATGAATCCGTGCTTGCGACTCATCTCTTTGTCTCGATCCGTAATAGAAGAGAACACGACGCCGTTGATCTTTTGCACTAGGGTGTCACCTCGGGCAGTGATTTCCATGGTGTTCCATTCATGGTCCTTGAAGTGCTGCTTGATCTGGTTGGCGGCGGTGACTTGCTTGACTGTCTTTTCGCCATTGGGGGCAAGGGTCACCTGTTGGCCGGCTGTCGCCATCAAGTGCCGCTGTTTCTTTTTTGGATGCTTGCCATCGAGCAGTGAATGATGCCAAAGCCCCATCTTTTCCTGAGTTGCCACCTCGACCTGATATCCGTAAATCTGCCAATCACCAAGATCGTCGCTACGAACTTGGACTCCCGAATTTCCTTTGTCCCAGCGAAATTCAAGACGCAGCACAAAATTGGCAGGCTGATCCTTGCGCCAGACGAGCCAGTTCTTTTCCTGGGATTTGCCAGTGCACCATATTTCACCATCGCGAACTTCCCAGCAGCCCGGCTTTCCGTCCCAGTCCGTCAGATCCTTGCCATTGAAAATAGGGGCAAAGGTCGGCTTCGTCTGACCCGACGCGGGCAGAGCCACTGATCCGATGAACAGAACAGCTAGAAGGTAAGGTGTTTTCATGACCATGTCGTCTTCCCGTTGGATTGTGCGTGAAGTGCTGCGATTGTGCATTCGTGGGTTTTGAGACGGAATGACTCGCCTGCAGTAACCAGATTGTAAGGGAGTCTGTTTCGTTTTGGTAACTCGCTGCTGTTGAGCGTGTACGGTTCGGTGTGCGGTTCAGGTAGGCGGGATGCGATGGGATGCAGCGGGCCGAGAGCTGGCCACCATTTCGATACAGGCTTGTTGTCAGTGAGCTTGCAGCCAACTTGTGTCGTGGATCGCGTTTTTGGTACAGGATGATCAGGAGAGATTTGTGGTCCGCTATCTTGCTGCGTTGCTATCATTGGGTGCGTTCTTGGCGTGGTGTCCGCCTGCCAGTCGCGTCTGCGCAGAGGATACGTTAAGCGGAATGCGGGCTTCGATCGCGGCCGATAAACCACAAGAAAAGCGACGTCGTAAAAAAAACGATTCGCGTGAAAATTTGTGGGATGATGATTCGCGAGAAGACAGTAGTTTTTTGGGGGGCTTAATCACAGCCTTTTTGTTCGGAGACGATGACGAGGATGGCGACGAGGAGCTTGAGTACGTTGGCTTCCACAAAACAATAGCCGGCCGACCCGAACCCGAGAAAAAAAAGAGGCTTATCGGTTCTGCGATTTGTGGTGTGCTCTTCATCCCCGTTACAGCCCCCAGATGGTTACTCAACGACGAGGGGCAATATGCCAACTTTAGTGATTACCCCTTCTCGGACGATGCCGCCAACATGCTGATCACGCGTTATCGCAAACGAAACCGAAAGTTCATGCGTGCTCGTTACCTGTCAGAATACGGCGATAACTTTGGTCGCCAGCAGAAGATCAGTAGCCGCATTCTGCTCGATACCCGGTCTCGTATCGGAGTGGATGCTTCGTTCGATTATTTGCGTGAGCAAACAGGCGGCAGTGAGCACGATCAAACGTGGTTAGGCGATGTCAATGTCGTACTGCGTTTTGCCCAGTCGGAACAAGCGGAGTTCAGGGCAGGAGTTGGAGTCGCATGGCAGGCAGATTCATTGGGCTCAGCTAGTGGAGCCAACTTCACCTATGGCGGAAACGTCTATTTGAGCGAGCCGCACATGGTCGATTTTGACCTCGACCTGGGCAGAATCGGAGAGGCAGGATTAACGCGATTCAGAACTGGGTACTCGTTTTATCTGCACCGTTTGCGGGCGAGGTTGGGCTACGAGTATCTGCGAGTCGGATCTTTTGATGCCAACTACATGAGCGGCGGTGTTGGCATCGATTTTTGATGTCACAGATGTCTAGCGTCACAGATGTCTAGCGTCACAGATTGCTAACGTGATCAAGCCCGCGACAGATTGGATGCTCAGTGGAGCAAGAATCATTCCCCGGCTTTTTTCTCGGAAAACGTTACCTTGGCGAAAACTTCCGGTATGTGCGAATCCCAGATGCCATGGTGACTCAAGGCCCATCCGCCTGAGTCTCGAGCGGGGCTCGGTTCGCGGTACTGGTTGAATCGGGAAAAGTCCATCCGCCATACGTTTCCCGCACGGGGTGGTATGGCACGGGTGTCACCATGGGCAAGTGTCTTCATGCCTTTCCACGGAATGGCTAGCTCAACGGTCCACCCTCGATCCGTATCGTCACCCTGATTTAAGCTTCCGTCGATCTGTACTGCTGACAGTAGGCCGGGAAAGTCCCACGCCAGAAATGCCCAGCGTTTTCCGCGGGGGTGCTTGGTGTAACCAACCCCATTGAAGGGTTGGTGCTTGATTTTTGGGTCGCTGATGTTCACGCTTGGAAATTTTTCGAATCCAAACTTGGCATAGTCACTCTGCCAAATGAACAGGCCTTCATAGAGTGTCCCGTGAGCATTGACTTCCAGTTCGTAATAAGTGTGATCAAAAGCAATGAACAATTCGATATCGTTGTCTTGCCAGATCGGGGCATCACGTTTCAGGAATTTGGCTTGAACGTGGGGTTCTTCGATCTCGTAGCCGACGTACAGGTACTGATCGTCCCACAGGATTTTGATTCGCGTGTCGTGCAGTGTTGGTTTTCCAGAAACCAGATCGACAAAAGATGATGATGCTTTGGCACTCGTCCAGCCCGGTTCAGTCAACTTACCATCGATCTGGATGGCTTCGGATGTTCGGTAAGCCGTGTACTGCACGATGTCGGATGATTTGATGGGCGGAAACGCCACGCTTTTGGGATGTCGGATTTCCGACAGGCTTGGCTCATCAGCAACCAGAATCGATCCCAAACTAAGGAACGCCAGTGCAATGCTCGACGGAATGCAAAATTTCATCGTCACAGTCTCTCAGTTTTGTGTGGGGCCAACGATCTCGACTTCAGCGCTGAACATGCCTTCTCTTTCACCCCGTTCCTTCAATGTTTTCGCGAGAGTGCCGATTGTTCGCTGAGCTGATTTGCTCGGTAGTTTTTCTCCCAGCCATGTGACCTCGACAGGTTGATCGAGATCCAGCATCTCATCACACAGTCGCAGGGTAAGGCGGTTGAGGTCTGATTGCTCAATGGTAATTTGCTGGCCATCGCGTTCAACGGTCACCAGAGGACGACCGTCAATATCTTCCTTGTCAGCAGCCAACCAGTAAAAACGCGTGTGTTTGACATCATCCTGTTTCCACACCACGCGTTTGGGATAACGCTTTCGCTCGTGCCTGGCCATCCATGGAATGGCCGACGCATCTTTACCTGTCTCTTATACACATCTGACGCTGCCGACGACTCCTTACGTGTAG
>CAJXTM010000267.1 GCA_913061385.1 uncultured Rhodopirellula sp.
AGATCAGCCTCGGTCTCGTGGGCTCGGAGATGTGTATAAGAGACAGATGTAGGACGACTTGACCAAGCTGTCGAAATGGTCCGCGCAACGAACTTTAAAGAATGGAAAAAAGCATTCTCACGATGCTCCATCCCCATGTTCAATGTGACGTACGCTGATCGCGATGGAAACATCTTCTACGCCTACAATGGCGCGGTTCCAATCAGGAACGAACAATTTGATTGGACACGCACAGTCGATGGCAGCGACCCAGATACCCAGTGGAAAGGCATTCATTCTTTTGAAGACTTACCGCAAGTTCTGAATCCCCAATCAGGCTATGTACAAAACTGTAACTGTTCGCCTTATGTCACGACCGATTCCGGAAACCCACAACGAAAGAATTTCCCAAAGTACATGGTTCGTGACTGGGACGTAGATAAGCGTCGCAGCAAGTTGGCGAGGGAACTGTTGTCGAATGCGGAGAAGGTCAGCTTCGACTGGTACCAACAGCTGTGCTTTGATCCAACACTTTATTGGCCAAGGATCGAAACAGCGAATTGGCAGCGTGATTTCAAGCAATTGGAAAAAACAGATCCCGAAATCGCGGCCAAGCTTAAACCGTACATCGAAGCGCTCGTCAACTGGGATGGCAAGGCTGACAAGAACTCGAAAGTTGCGTTGTTGTGCATCAGTTGGTACGAAGAACTCTACGGAACTTCACAGTCCGAAAGAATCAAAAGTGAGTACCAAGGAAACGCCAGGGAACAGTTGATTGCCCTTGGAAGAGTGGCGCGTCGCCTGAAAGAACTGCACGGTGACTGGCAACTACCGTGGGGCGAGGTGCACCGTTTGCAACGAACAGCCTACAGTGCTGACACCATGGAAGCAGGGGTATCACTGCTGCCATTCGCTGCCAGTCAACCATGTGCCGGAGCCCCCGGTCCACTGGGAGTCGTCTTTACGATTTACTCAACGCCTAGTGTTCCATTGCTACGTCCTCAGCGGTTCGCGGTGGTCGGTTGCTCATACATGTCAGCGATTGCCTTTGGTAAGGACCGAGTGCGTGCGGTATCATTAGTACCGTTCGGAGCAAGCGGTAGCCCAAGGTCGCCTCATTTCCGCGACCAGGCAGACTTATTAGCCAACCAGAAGTTCAAGCAGGCGTGGTTCTACGAAGAAGACGTTAAGAAAGCAGCACGCCAGTCTTACCACCCCGGTGAAAAAACAAAGGCAACGCGAGAAACGAAATGAAATTTTTCAAGACCACACTGGCGACTGCGACCTGCATGCTCAGCTTCATGACACCGGCCGCCCGAGCAGAACTTCCCAATATCCTGTTTTGCATATCAGATGACCAAAGCTATTGGCACGCCGGTGCGAATGGTGACCAAGTTGTAGAGACACCCGCATTTGATCGGGTTGCAAAAGAAGGCGTACGATTCACACACGCCTTTTGTGATGCCCCGACGTGCGGGCCTTCGCGGAGTGCGATCCTGACAGGACAGCACATTTGGCGTCTCGAGGAGGCGGGCAACATCCACAGCACACTGCCAGCCCATTTTGCGACCTATCCAGCGATGCTGGAAGAGAAAGGCTACGTGACAGGGTTTACAGGCAAAGGGTGGAGCCCCGGGCGTCTTGAAGCGGGGGGACGAACCAAGAATCCAGCAGGCGCAGATTTTCAACGCCGCAAGCTCAACCCAACCAAACCAGGAATGTCAGACAGAGACTATGCCCACAACTTCGCTGATTTCCTTGAGCAGCAACCGGATGATGCCCCATTCTGCTTTTGGCTGGGAACCCATGAACCCCACCGAGGTTACCAGCAGGGTGCGGGACTAGCCGCTGGCAAAGATCCAGCCAAGGTCGTCGTGCCGCAATCCCTTCCCGACAATTCAGTGGTACGTAGTGACATCCTGGACTATTACACCGAAGTGGAACATTTTGATCAGATGGTTGAACGTGCCTTAGGGTTGTTGGAGCAAAAAGGTGAACTTGAAAATACAATCGTAGTCGTGACCAGCGATCATGGAATGCCATTCCCGCGGGCAAAAGCAAGTCTCTACGACACAGGAACACGTGTCCCACTTGCAATTCGTTGGGGAAAAGGAATCTCAAATCCCGGTCGGACTGCGGATGAGTTCGTGAACCTGAGTGATTTAGCCCCAACGTTCTTGGCCGTGGCGGGACTCACCCCCGCAGCAGAGATGACAGGACAAAGCCTGCTCGATATTCTGCAAAATGAGACATCCAAAAAACACCCTTTGCGTGACCATGCATTGATCGCCATGGAACGACACGATGGATGTCGAAAAGGTGGTAAAGGCTACCCCTGTAGAGCAATCCGAACATCAAAGTTCCTATTCATCCTTAATCATGAACCCAGTCGCTGGCCTTCAGGTGATCCTGATGCATCGGTCTGCGCCCGAGCGATTCCGTATGGTGAGATTGATACGTCGCCCACGAAGACACTGATGATGAACACGAAGGGGGACGAGCAACTTCGAAGGTTACACGCACTCTCGTTTGGGCTCCGCCCAGCGGAAGAACTTTATGATCTACAAGCCGACCCTTGGCAAATCAAGAATGTGGCGAGCGACCCAAACTACTTAGCGCATGCGAATCGCCTACGTGCTCGTCTCATCAAGCGTCTCGCGGAAACAAACGATCCCCGGCAAACCGGTGGTTTGGTTCTGTGGGACTACTATCCGTACTATGGGGTACGCAAGAATCGCGAATGGAAAGTGGACCCGATGCCATCCAAACTCGGTGATCGTTGACTCGGACCGATAAGACTGAGAGGGGTAGACAGCAGCACATCAGCCTTCTGCATTGCTCATGCATCAGGAAGAAAGCCCCGATCATCCTTGATCTGCCGGTTCTGCCCCTCAGGCCAACCGAAACCCCATCGCGTCCACGGTGTTCTACCAAACGTTACATTCCTGGAACGCGACAGTGTGTTAGATTTACCAGCCAACCGATGCGGACATCGATTCATGCTGCTCGCGGATCAGAAATCTCTGACCCCACTTGACCGGGCAATGCACGATACAATCTGCGCAATCGCCAGAATTGCGAAACCACAAACAAACAATCAGGTCTTATAGCAATGGAGTTTTTGGAAATCCCGTTATTCGATGATGACGTTTACAAAATGCTCATCCGCTTTGTCTTCAACTTGCTCTTTCTCATCCTAATTGTGCGTTTCGCGATTTTGCCGAACCAACAGGACAAAGAATTCGCATTCACTGTGAGCATGCTGAACATCACTGTATTTTTCATCTGCTTTGCACTGAAAAAATTGGATTTGGGTACCGGAATGGCTCTCGGCCTGTTCGCAATTTTTGGTGTACTACGTTACCGGACGAATGCGTTGCCAATTAAAGAGATGACGTATTTGTTTATCGTCATTGGCATCGCAGTGATCAACTCGCTGTCAAACAAGCAAACCAGCTATATCGAACTGGTGGCCGTCAACAGCCTGATTCTCGGCTCAGCAATGCTTAAAGAAAGGTTTGTGGCTAATGGGAAATTGAACATGGCGGGCAAAGTCGTACGTTCAAAGAAGCCACGAAAACATGTCGTCGAGTACGACCGTCTTGATCTGTTGGCACCGGAAAAAGCAAACGAGTTGCAAGCTGATCTCAGACAGCGGACCGGCATGCCCGTGTCGCGAATTCAAGTCCAGACCATCGACCTGAAGAATGACTCAGCCACACTCAACATCTGGTGCGACCAGCTGCCAGCGAAAGATGTGCACCCTGCCTAAAGCCAACAAGACGTAGCATGCGTAAGATGCACTGCGAACAAGGCTTCGGCAATCAGCTCTACGACAAAACGACAATCGTGTTTTGTTCTGGATTCGTTGCAGCAACGGAACCAGGCGTCGCAGGGTGAGCCGCAGAGGCCACACGACTCACCAGCCAGCGACGGCCTTGAACGAGCAGCGATACCGCCCCACGCTCAGCCCACTTGGACATCAACCCAACCTACCCGGTCCGCCAGTTTGATTTCGATTACTGATAAACCCTAACGTAATCGATGAGGTACTGGGCAGGAAATTTCGTGTTCGCACCAACGGGGCCCACGAATCCTCCGCCTACCGAGAGATTCAACAGGAGATGAAACTTCTGGTCGAAGGGTGCAGGAAAAGCGCCCCCGGTACTATTCCACTTCGTTTGGGTCTGGACCAGTTTTCCGTCGATGAACCACTGAATCTTTCCTTTCTGCCAATCGATAGCGAAAGTATGGAAGTCATCAGTGAAATTACCTTGGGGAAGCTTGTAGGCATCTCCAGAAGATGCGTTATTGGGCCAAGCATCACCATAGTGCAGCGTTCCTAGCACCTCGTTGGTGTTTTGCCCACGAAACTCCATGATGTCAATTTCACCACTTTTGGCCCATCCACCATACTTGTCTCCTGTCGGCAGCATCCAGATTGCCGGCCAAAGCCCTGCACCCGCTGGCAACTTGGCGCGAACTTCGATGCGTCCGTATTTCCAGTCACCTCGATTTTTAGTGCGAACGCGTCCTGAAGAATATTCGCGTTTGGTGCCCATCATGTTTGCATTGTCCCGGCGCGCTTCCAGAACCAAGTTCCCACCAGCGACGCGAACATTTTCTTTCCTATCTGTGAAAATCTGCAACTCGCCATTTCCACCTCCGAACGCATTCACTTCGATACCCCATTTTGAATAATTGAGTGCATCTCCATCAAAGTTGTCTTCCCAAACCAGCGTTCGATCGGTGGATGAGGATTGAGCCTGGGCCTGGACGCTCAGCAGAACGAAACAAGTGCAGAGAAGAGAGAGTCGTGCGAAAGCTAGTGAGTGCATGAGGGTTACCTTTTGCTGTTTTCGATGGTGCCAACTGCGTGCCGCAGGTGAATCGTGCGAGGATCAGAATTGAGTCTGCCAAAACCAGTCACAATATCAACAACTTTGCCGGAAGTTGTAAAAAACATCGATACGACTAATCTGACCAGTACGTGAAAAAACGTTTTTTGTTTCATTCGGCGTCAACAGCAGCTCGCGGCGTTCCTCGGGCTCGCTGTCGGCATGCGACACAACAAGTTTCGCCTCGATTGCCTGATGATACACAATGGGAGTTTGACAAAGTGTGTAAGCAAAACTGCCTGTTGGTAACGCAATCTCGACGTATACGTCGTGACGATTCATGAACTGGATTCTCGAATCCTTCTGCAACAGTTCGCACTCCTCAAACATGCAGGGATCAAACCCAATCTGCCCATTCTTAATACGAACCCCCAGTTCGGCCAGACGCGAGAGAATATCTTCCTTGACCTGCCCGGTCATGCCCGGTTGCTGAACCCCTGCATTCTGTGGTGTATGCGAATAGGGATCCGCTGGGAACGCACCATACTGGGTGGGTGATTTCACGAGGCCAATTCCATCACGGATGATCCGGTAATGCCGCAGCAATTGCCCAGTCAACTCTGGGGCCTGACTCGCCTGTTGCGACCACATACAATTTTCAATCGCAGTCAGCGACAACTTCGAGACCATGTGCCAGTAGATCGACCCCAAGCCTTCGTAGGCAAAGAACGTGCCACTGCGTCCGGTAAAACTCTTGTGACAAAAGGTTCCTTCAAACAGCTCGCAAATCTGCTCAGCATCACTTGCAACACCATCGGCATATTCTGGATTCTCGGCAAGCGTATTCAACGCTACTTTTAAATCAGCGGCATTGCGAAAATCACCGCTGAAGTGAACTCCACCGTCAACGTCCTGCCGTACGATCGAGATATTTTCAGCTGCGATAAGCTGCTGCAGCAACTGAGAACCTTTCCAAGACTCGCAATTCAGATTGTTCTTATTCAAAAAATTCGCAAGTTGACGATCCGGATACAGCATGAAGCTCTGCTGATCTTCCCGATAGATTGCACTCTCCTGCAATGCATCCATGATCTGAATTGCTTCTTCTGCAGATAACAGACCACTGCTCAGCACAGCAACCTGCCCCTCAAGCATTTCGTGTAAGGTCGTGACGCCATACGAACCTTTTTCCATCCAGATCAGATTATAGGAGCTGTCTCTTATACACATCTGACGCTGCCGACGACTCCTTACGTGTAG
>CAJXTM010000268.1 GCA_913061385.1 uncultured Rhodopirellula sp.
GTAAGGAGTCGTCGGCAGCGTCAGATGTGTATAAGAGACAGGTGAGAATCGGTGTATTGTCAACCTTCTTTCGCCAAGTCGATGTCGAACGCAACACATTTGCAGGCTTCGGGCTCCCTGAAAACTCCGTCTCAACTTTCTCGGTAATCACTTTCCCCTCACTCTCGCCCCAAAAATCAACACCACTTATCTCATGCGAAATCCACATTGACTTGTGATGCGGGTGATCGTGTGCCTCTCCCTCAACCTCTTCATTCATTGGAAAGTTACGCGTCATTCCAACTTGCCCTGGTCCGAAAATAGGATACAGAATCGGCTTGTTGTAATCGCTGTAATCAAACTCCGTAAATAATTCATCACCGAGTTTTACGTTAACTCGCTTGCCTGTGTCCTTGAGCTCAACTGGCAACGAATTCCCAACAGGTTTTTCCGCTTGAACACAGCTCGAAATCACGCTTCCAAGAAAAAAGCAGACAGCAACAGTGCGAAAAGCAAAACAAGAGAGAAATTGAATGCGAGAGCGAAATTGGATTCTGTGCGTCGGAAAATGGCAGGGCATGAGGACTCCGGGACACTTGCTTGTGGGTAGGCGTTTTTTGGTTGGGTGTGGGCTTCTCCCACAATTGTTAGACAACAACCTACCAAAACTCGTGACTTAAAACCACGATATCTCCTTCGTTGACAAAGCCGTTTGCAGTTTTTCTAAAACCGACCTAAACCACATTACCATATACACTCCCTTCGCCATCAGCCGGAGCCACGTGAACCCACGTAAATGATCAACCACGAACGCATTTCGGGATTCCCCACCCTTTAATTGCACCGTTGCCCCTATGCTGACACAGACACCGAAAATCTGCTTGAACGATTCTTTCGTTGACAGCACCCACGCAACGTACATGAATCGAACGAACGACCCTCATTCTTTCTGGTATCCGAATCCCGAGAGTGAGCAGACGACAGAGAAGTCGGAATGCCGCTGCAGCAACGAACGTCACTCGTTTTGCCAAACCAGTATTCCAAGCAGCTTGTTCCAGCAACTTGACGTCGCCCCCATTAGTCAGAAATTCTACATCACAACTTGGTACGTGCTCCAGCGATGATCGCTTACGTAAAACACGGCAAAGCACAGGCAAAAAACAAACCCATTGCTCCAGCAGACTTCATCACAAATAATCATTCAAACTGAGGCCGAGGTTTCCAACAGCGATGCTTTCATCATCGTTAAAGAACTCTCGAACACAAAGCGATACCGAGCTAAACCCTGCCCAGCGTTGGCACTATGACTATCAGCCCCCCGGTAATTCATTAAACACCACGGTCAGCTCATATTCACTTGCTAATGAACTCTCGAATTAATAACGTCGTTAAACGAATGTAAAAACGAACATGACGAAATCTGCATGCACCACTGTCGTATACCAACCACGCACTCGCGCCCGCATCCATCGGTAAACAACATCAAGCGTTTGTTATGCATCAGTTTCGAAATATCAAGTAAACTCAATGGGGTTAATCAAGGTTCCCCATCGTCCGTATTTGCCACCCCACTGCTCTGACTATGCAAGAATCACACAACTCAGGTGAAGGTCCGACGACACCGTACCATCAACGCGTCAAAACGGTCAGGAAAGAATCCTTTAGCAATAGCACCATTGCAATTTCAGCATTCCTTTGCTTTGGCGGATTGATTTTGGTTGTCGCAACGACACTTTTCATTAGCGAGATTTCACACAAGCCAAACGACGCAAGTTTGTTAGTGGAACCCACAGAAAAAAAAGCAAAGACACCCGTGGTGACCCAATTTGAAGAAGGATACTCAATGATTCTTCCAAGTGGGTTCGCTCACCAAACCAAAAGAATGACCGAAGATGGTGATATCGTTTATGGTTTCACTAGCGAAGATGGGTGCATTTTAACGTTCGCTATTATTAACGACGACTCAATCGAACGATTTTCTAGCCCCCCAAAAACATACTCAGCATCACTCGTCGAGCGTGTACCCGAGCTCAGCGAGGGCACCGAAGGTGAAGTCCCACCTGAGAGGATTTCGGTGGGAGGAATGCCAAGCGTGCTCTTCCGATTCTACGAAAAA
Source organism: uncultured Rhodopirellula sp. (assembly GCA_913061385.1). Classification (GTDB taxonomy): domain Bacteria; phylum Planctomycetota; class Planctomycetia; order Pirellulales; family Pirellulaceae; genus Rubripirellula. Next base: position 2,096 of record CAJXTM010000268.1, read on the forward strand.
GAGACGTATCGCGGGGTAATCTTTACCTATCACATGGTCACCATGGACCGTGGCACCAAGTTGGTTATAAAAACGTCCGGGAAATATGGCAGCTACAGCGATGAGGAAACCAATATAAGGATGCCAGACCACTGGTACGACTCAATGTTGTCGCTGCAACGCGTTCACAAGTCTCGTTAACACGAACGATACACATCGAGCATCACCTCCCAACCTCCGCTTCAGTTCACAAAACACCACACGGCAACGATCAGCACTTTCGCAAGACTGTAGACATCCTCACCGAAATCGGGTCACCCAAGCCCGGTTCTTTAACTTACGGCATTGGAATACTGGCTGGCCGTCCGGTCTTTTTCACGATCGGCAACTTTGGCTTCCATGTGGGATGCTCTTGCGAAATCCAATCGATTAATTGTTTTGCTAGTAGGGACATCAGCTTGGGTTTTTGGGAAGCAATGTTCTTGGACTCACCAATGTCGTGCGTGATGTCATAGAGTTGCCACTCGTCCGCCTCGAAGAAGTAAAGAGCTTTGTATTGTGTGCCATCAATCTGTTGAATCGCAGCAACGCATGGCTGTGCCCTGCGATCAAGGTAACCCGGAAACAGATAGAACACGGGTGTTCCCCGCTCACTGAAGGCTGGGTTGACAAGCGTTTCTGCAAAAGAAACACCATCAAGTGGATGCACATCAGATGAGGGACGCCATGTGTTACCAGCTAATTGCAAGTAGGTGGGATAGTAATCAACCGTGTGAACCAACCGAGTTGTGACAGTCATGGGCGGTATTTGACCCGGCCAACGTGCAATGAGCGGCACACGAATGCCACCTTCGGTAAACATGCCCTTCGTTCCCCGTAACGGAAGGTTCGTCTTGTGGGTCCCTCCATTATCAGACGTAAAAAACACCACAGTGTCGTTCACAATACTGTCAGATTGATCTCCATCACCATTCGGATCTTCAACCACTTTCAAAACACGCCCGACAATCGCATCAACGCTTTTCACAAAACCAAAAAAGGCATCATTTCCGGAGGCAGCTTTCAGGTCGGGACGTGACTGCACAGGCCCATGCACCGCGTAGGGGTGCACTTGCAGATAAAATGGTTCACTGTTCGCAGCTAAGGATCCAACGGTTTCTTCGACTGCATCGCCCAGTGCGTCGCTGACGTGTTTTGGGGTTCCCACAAGTGAACGCGGGAAATCATGACGTTCCAAATATTCGTTGTCATAAGGCATTGCAAAGCGGTCAAAGTGCCCCCGCCCTAGCCCACGAAAAACCCACTCTCCAACTTTTTTTTCTGTTGCAAAACACACAGGTTGGTGACCTTGCGTAAAACCACCGATATTGATGTCAAAACCAACGTTCTCAGGAAGCGTCTCCTGCCCCTCATGGCCCCCCACGTGATACTTGCCAATATGCGCGGTCTGATACCCATTCGCTTTTAAGGCCTCTGCCAAAGTTACCGCTTCCACCGCAACATCCTCGGATTGTCTCGGGCCCGTAAATTTCGCCGCTTCGCGTGTGACTCCCCCACGCCCAAACCGATTCAAACTGCTCACCACATAGACGTCATTATGAATTCTGGCGGGATACTGTCCGGAAAGCATTGCAGCACGGGTGGGCGCACAATTTGGCTGCGCATACGCGTTCGTAAAGCACAGTCCCTCGTCCGCCATTCGAGCAAGATTTGGAGTTTGAAAATCTGACGTGTTGGTACCGTAAGTGGCCCTTTGCACTCCAATTTGATTCCACCCAAGATCATCAACCATCACCGTGATAATGTTGGGAGCCCGTGCAAGCCTCTTCAGGTTACCAACTTTAAAAGCCGGGTTCTCATAACGATGCAATGTGCGAGTCTTGACAGGCCCCATCAGCTCGGTATCGGAATCACCATTCGACACTGCACTGCCTTTCACGCTTGGTAGCGGCAAGCCTTTCAATTCGAAAATCAGATCGGTGCTGGCCCCGCTTCCACCGGGCATCCACTTTCCTTTTGTCGTCTTGTTCTTTCGAATCAATCGACCATCAGCGTAAACATTCCCCAACCTGAGCTTGAACTCAGATTTGGATGTACTTAACACAAATGCATACTCTCCCCTCTCAAGGTGAACCGGACTATCAAAATTCAACTTGATGGTTTGACCTGACACCAACCCCTTCGGTAATTCCCCCGTCTGAACGTACAACGACTTCCCAGTCGCAAATCCATCCCGAAAGGATACGAAACTGATCTGTAGATCGTTTGATGCACTTACCTCCTTGATCATCAACGTAATGGCCTCCAACGTAACCAGACGATCAACAATAAATGTCTGCCCTTTGGAGTTTCCTTTTGCAATTAGGGTCGCTCCACCTGTATCGAACCGCGCGAGTGACACTTCTTGGACGCCGACAATCTCGTAATCCGAAGCAAATGTTTCGACGCTGCCAAACAGAACAACAGACAGAACAAAAAATAGGGTACGCATGTTTTTTCCACTTCTCTTGTGCGAAGCATTCAGTTCAATATTTGACTCGCGCGGAAAAGCACCGATGCCTCATCCAAAGCACGAACCCATCAAGTAGCCGTCAAACATAACCTAACGTGGCACATGATTCAGCGTGACCGGAAAACCGACTTCCTTGATCACGCCGATCGCCCACCAGACATGCCCTCATCATACTGACCTCTGCGAATGGTACACAGCATGCCCCCGAAAAACCCCGATTACGTGAGAACGCTCTGCCACTTTCACCACCGCCCCATCTTCGATTTCAATTGGAAACCGTCGCCTAATGCACCCACAAAATAGCGTCAAAAGCTTTCCCATACACAGGCTCAACGAACCACCCACCAACAACACACAGCTTTGTACTAATGGGCACAATACTTTCAATACATAAGCTTGCCGTAATTTCCAGTATCTGACTCCTCGGCTACACTCTCCAAATTGACAGCCCTGCTCGCCCTGTTGCCCCGACATCACCTCCATGCGAACAAAACTATACGTTGCCCTCGTGACCGTTGCGCTTACCACTTGCGGTTGTACAAAAGCATCGAATACGGCTGCACCCGATTCGTCCAATGCGAAGTCAGACCACGCACACAATGAATCGGACGCGACCAAAGCTGGAATTTCAGCCCCCGGAGCCACGGCAACCGTTCCAACTGAAGAGAGTCCAAATCACACCCCTACCCCGGAAACCTCAATCCAGCCTGCTGAATCTGTGCGAATGATCGCGTGGAATGTTGAGTCCGGTGGAAACGACCCAGATGTAATCAGTAATCAACTTTCAGAATTCCAAGGTTGCGATGTCATCTGTCTGAGTGAGGTGAATGAACCCAACTTCGAGCGATATGCCTCTGCTCTACAAGACAAATATCATGAGTGCCACGGCCAAACCGGCCGCTCAGATAGATTACAGATTTTTGTGAAGCGTGATCGCTACGATGTTCTCGAACAACAAGAACTCAGTCAACATCGCGAACATGTGCTCAACAAAGGCAACCACCGTTCCCCACTCTATGTTCGCATCAAAGATCGAACTTCAGGTGCCGAGATGCTTGTGATGACCAATCATCTGGCAAGAGGCAACGCTCAATTTAGGCAGGAACAAGCTGTCGGCCTTCGAGAATGGGCCCGCGACCAGAATGTTCCGGTCATCGCGCTCGGTGATTTTAACATGGATTACGATTACCGCGAGATGAAAGGGAACGCCGCCTTCGACGAGATGCTACGCGACAATGTCTGGTCGTGGGTCGCGCCCGGCGAGTTCATCGACACCAACTGGTCCGATCGTGATGGCGACGGGAACGATAATTACCCGGATTCGATGCTGGATCTTGCATTTGCTGCTGGAGCAGCCAAAGAATGGGGAATTCAGTGCAGTGTGATCGTAAGACCTGATGACTTCCCCGACGACAAAACAACCAGCGATCACCGTCCCATTGCTGTCTCTTATACACATCTCCGAGCCCACGAGACCGAGGCTGATCTCG
>CAJXTM010000269.1 GCA_913061385.1 uncultured Rhodopirellula sp.
GAGATCAGCCTCGGTCTCGTGGGCTCGGAGATGTGTATAAGAGACAGGAGTACGAACACGCAGCCAGCCTTGCTCGTTCACGATCAATTGACGGACCGTATGAAGTACACCCCCAAAATCCTGTCCTGACTTCGGCGGGGTGCCCTGATCTGGAATTACAGAAGGCCGGCCATGCAAGCTTGGTGGAGACGCAGACAGGCGAATGGTACATGCCTCATTTGTGTGGTCGCCCGTTGCCGGGGACTCAGAGGTGTAATTTAGGACGCGAGACTGCAATACAGAAGGTTGAGTGGCGGGCCGATGACTGGCTGTACATCGTTGGTGATGACAATCGTCCAAGAGTCGATGTCGAAGCGCCTCAACTGCCAACGCAAGAATGGGAACCGCTTCCGCCACGCATACCCTTTGATTCAATTCATTACGCAACGCCTCGTGTTTCATTGGATGCAGCTGATCGTCAACGCGATCGACTGGTGTTAAGAGGCGCTGAGTCGTTGGAGTCATGCTTCCGCCAAGCGATGTTGGCGAGACGTTTGACGGCTCATCAGGCATGTGTGACGACGTGCCTTGATTTCGAGCCTCGGTCTTTCCAGCAGATGGCGGGGTTGGTTGCCTATTACAACACCTACCTGTTTCATTATTTGTATCTATCGCATGATGAAAACTTGGGTAGTTGTCTGCAGATTCACTGTTGTGATGACGGAACGTCGTCATTTCCTCTGGGGGCGAACATCGTTGCCGTTCCACCGGGAAAACTTTTCCTCAGGGCGGTGTTCGATGATTGTTGTCTGCGTTTTCATTGGTCGTCTGATGGTGAGATGTTTCACGCAATCGGGCCCGAGCTTGACGCATCGATGTTAGCGGATGATTACGGTGCCCACTGGGGCTTCACCGGGACTTTTGTTGGCCTGGCTTGCCAAGATTTGACTGGTATGCAGCAAACTGCTGAATTTGATTACCTCGAAGTGCATTGAACGCACGGGAACCTAATTGTTTATGAAATCCCATCCTTTATTCATCGCCGTGATCGTATCCCTTGGCGGTTTTCTTTTCGGGTTTGACATGGGGATCATTTCCGGTGTCACTGAAATTGCTGGACCGCAGTTTGGTTTAAGCGATGTGCAGAAAGGTTGGGTCACAAGTTCGCCCACCTTTGCAGCAATGTTTGCCATGTTCGCTGCCGGTGCGCTCAGCAATTCGCTCGGTCGTAAGCCGTTGCTAGTGATGATCGCGATCCTGTATGCAATCTCGGCCGTCTGGTCCGCTTGTGCTGGATCCTACGAGAGTCTCTATATTGCGAGGATGATAGGTGGAGTAGCATTTGGTGCCGCTCTTGTCATTGCACCGACCTACATCGCTGAAATCTCTTTAGCAAAGAATCGAGGTAAACTGGTTTCGATACAGCAACTGAATATTGTGTTGGGGTTCTTTGCCGCTTTTCTCTCCAACTGGCAACTCAACGGAATGTTGAACATTGGGGCGGGCGGCATTACGGAAGAAAATGTTTGGCGCTGGATGCTGGGCGTTGAGGCGCTGCCAGCAGTGCTTTATCTGTTGTTTTTGTGTTTGGTGCCGCGCAGTCCACGATGGTTGTTTACGCGTGGCAGGACAGCAGAGGGGCACGCTGTGTTACAGCAGATGCATGGAACGGAGGCGGCAGACGTCGAGGCAGCTGCGGTTCGTAAAAGCATCGACGAAGCGGCAGGGGCCGTCCACGGTGGCTACATGGAACTATTCAATCCTAAACTTGGATTTGTGCTGTTCGTCGGTCTTGCGATCGGCATTCTTCAGCAGAGTACTGGTATCAATGCTGTGTTTTTCTATGCAACCGGAATTTTTAAGCAGACGGGCATTGGTAATGACGCTGCCTTCTTTTCCGGCGTCCTGCTCAGCTTAACCAATCTAGCGTTCACGATCGTTGCGATCCTCCTCATTGACCGGTTGGGTCGGCGACCCCTCATGTTGGCGGGAATCGGCGGGATTGCCATCAGCTTGCTGGTATGCAGTTTCGCTTTCAATCAGGCAAGCTTCCGGCTGACAGACGAGAATATCTCAGCATTGGGGCAGAGTGAAGGAACAAGTTTGGAACCTGAAGACCTTCAGAAGATGTCAACGCTGGCGGATCAGGAATTTGAGAGTGATGTCGCGTTCAAACGCAAAATGAGAGAAACGCTGGGAGATAAGGTTTATGGAATGAATGAAGGAGCTATTCTGGAACTTGCGGTCAGGGATTTGAACGCCATGTTGGTGCTTGGAGGCATTTTAGCTTTCATCGCTTGTTTTGCCTTCTCGCTGGGACCGGTGATGTGGGTGATGTTGTCCGAGTTGTTTCCCAATCGAATTCGCGGCGTAGCCATTGGCGTGATTGGTTTTGTGAACTCGCTCACGGCGTGGATTGTCACGCAGGTTTGGCCTTGGGAGCTTTCCAACATTGGAACGGCAACCTCGTTCCTGATCTTTGGCTGCATTGCTGTAGGTGGGTTCTTTTTACTGTTTTTCATTTTACCAGAGACAAAAGGGCGAACTCTCGAAGAGCTTGAAGCTGAATTGGTTAAGTAGATTCACCTCGATTCTTCGGCAGACGGATACCCTTTGGCTCCATTCTTTCTTTTAAAATTTCGTCACGCTTCAAACTCGGATGTGAAGAAGCCCGACACATCGTCTGGTAGTAAGCTATGAAACACGTTTGTTTTCTGTTTGTCGCATTCGTGGGGGCATGTTTGTGGCAAGGATCATCTGTTGCCGAGGAGGTTGTGGGCCGTTTTGCGCCACCTGCCGGCCAGGTTCTCGTCTTCGCCGGACAGGACAATGAGTCTGTTGGTGGTACTGAGAAGTACAATGATGGGTACGTTGATAATGTGGGTGTACCCGGTGGGATCACACATTATGTCTACTTTTCCGAGGGCTGGACGAACGACTTCAAGCGGACGTTTCCAGCCGGTGAGGTAGCCGGCTTGAATAGAGAAATGGAGTGGGGTTCCGGCCCCATGCACCAAAAAGCATATCTGGACTCATCGGTATTGAATCGCTGCGTGATGCACCTTTCGATTTCCATGGAAGGTAATTGCGAGGGTAAGGTTGCTGACGGATCGTTTGATCACTTGATTGACGAACTTGTCGAATTCATTGCTGCGAACTCTCAGCGTCCTTTTCTGGTACGGATTGGTTATGAGTTTGATGGTGCGTGGAATGACTATGACCCAGAGAACTTTAAATTGGCGTTTCGGCGGATTGTCGATGCGACCAGGAAAAGAAAACTTGAAAACGTAGCCTTCGTTTTTGCCTCTTCGAGCAGTGTGAAGGCTGGCCAGTTTGAAGAGTATGATCCCGGGACTGAGTACTACGACTGGGTCGGGTATTCATGGTGGGGTGGTGGGAAGGATGGACAGCCCGCACTGGATTTTGCGAGAAGCATAGGCAAGCCTGTATTCATTGCCGAAGCAACCGCGCGAGGGCACTATTTTGATAAGGAAGATTCAGAGGTCGTCTGGCGCGACTGGTTCGCTTCGTTCTTCAAGCATATCGAGGACAATCTTGATGTGGTTCGGGCGGTGTCCTATATCAACGCTGATTGGGACTCACAGGATATGTGGAACGGTTGGGGGCAAACCAAATTAGAGAGCTCGCCACTCTTAAAGCAGAGGTGGTTGGAGCGAATGGCGGACCCGATGTTTATCAATGCAATTGATAAACCGTTTCAACAGATTGGGTTTCCCTGGCACTCTTCGTCTCCGAAAGCCAATCAGAAATGGCCATATCAGAATGCTGACCTGCCAGTGGATGAGCGAGTGGCCGACTTGCTTGGCCGGATGACTCTTGACGAAAAAGTTGCGCAGATCACAGGTTGGTGGGACCCCAGTGAGGAAAAACTACGTGAAGAAGGGGCGATCTTCAAAAGTGATTTCTTTGAAAAGAAATGTCCTGACGGAATCGGTGAATTGGGACCATTGCACAACCTGACGATCGATGAGGACGCTCGGCTTTATGCCGCAGTGCAGCACCACTTCAGAAACAATACCCGTCTGGGGATTCCTGCAATCCTTCACGATGAAGCAGCGCATGGTTTCATGCGGTTTGAGGCGAACTCATTTCCAACACCCATCGGACTTTCCTGTGCGTGGAATGTTGACTTGATGCGCGAGCTTTACTCACAGGCAGGCCGTGAAGCGCGGTCGCGTGGTGTTTCCCATATCCTGTCACCCATTCTGGACGTCGCCCGTGATTTGCGATGGGGACGTGTCGATGAGACACTCGGGGAAGACCCCTATCTGGTTGCACGCTTGGGGGCCGCTATGGTCCGGGGTTTGCAAGGCTCGGAAGACGGCACCATCGCCCCGGACCATGTCGCGGCGACACTTAAGCACTTCGCAGGTTATGCCGGCACGGAGGGGGGACGAAACCGCTCGCCGTATGTGCACGGACCAAGGGAATTGCTTGACACCGAAGTTGTTCCATTTCGGCATGTAATCCGCAATGCAAAACCAGCTGCAGTGATGGCCGCGTTCAATGAGGTCGAAGGAGTCCCCTGTCACGTCAACGGTTGGGTTCTCAGTGACTTGCTTCGTGGTGAACTTGGTTTTAAAGGCCTGACCATTGGTGACTATCAGGGGATCGACCTGGTTCGAAGCTACCAGAAAATGGGGAAATCGGATGCCGATGCAGGTCGCATGGCACTTGAGGCTGGTCTGCAGTTGGAACTGCCCAATGATTTTGGATTCAAGCATCTGCCCGAACTGGTCAAAGCCGGCACTGTTGATGAACAACTGGTCGACCAAGCCGTTGCGGAAGTTTTAACACTGAAGTTTCGTTTGGGACTGTTTGAGGCTCCGATGCAGCTTGATGTCCCACTGGCAAAGTCTTTGTCCAATTCAGAAACCGCACGGAAGTTGAGCCGCGAAGCAGCCAGACAGTCAATTGTCCTACTGAAAAATGAGGGGCAGCTGTTGCCGTTGACGCCGGAAAAATATGGCACGATCGCTGTCATCGGACCCAACGCCGACGTCTGTCGACTTGGGAATTACTCTGGCCGTCCTCTGAAAACAGTCTCGCTGCTGGAGGGACTGCGGGAGCATCTAGGAGATGCTGTCAAAGTTGTGCATGCCGAGGGTTGTAAGATTGCACTCAACGATGCTGGCGACTCCTATGCGAACTGGCGATACGTTAATGAAGCTGAATTTGCGACTCTCGAAGATAATGAGGTGCTTATTGGCGAGGCGGTGGACGTTTCCAAACAGGCTGATCTTGTGGTTCTTGCACTCGGTGAAAATGTTCTGTTGGGTCGCGAGGCGTGGGGCGGAAACCACATTGGTGACCGTACCACCATGGATCTGACCGAGTCGCAGCGTGTACTTGCTCAAGCTGTGCTAGCGACTGGCAAGCCTGTTGTTCTCTTTTTGAATAACAGCAAGCCTGTGACGCTGAATGAATTGGAAACCCGTTTTCCTGCTATTTTGACAGCTCATTATGCCGGTCAGGAAACAGGGACGGCGGCCGCTGAAATTCTCTTCGGAGATACCAATCCGTCTGGCAAGCTGACACTCAGTTGGCCGCGTAGCGTAGGGCATCTGCCTGTTCACTACAGCCAACAGCGAAGCGCACAAATATTTGATTATGTGGATTCGCCGCGTGATGCTGCGTACCCCTTCGGACACGGCCTCAGTTACACCACTTTCAAGTATGGCAGCTTGCGGATGTCTGCCGCAGATTTTCACCCCGGAGACATCATCGAGGCGGCGGTCACCGTCACTAACACGGGCCAGAGAAGTGGGACAGAGATCGCGCAACTTTATGTCACGGGTGAGTCATTTCAGATCGCGAGGCCTGGGTTGGAATTGAAAGGGTTCCGTCGGGTATCGCTTGAACCAGGGCAGAGTCAGGAAGTAGTTTTCCAGCTCAATGCAGATGACTTTTACTTTCATGACGCATCACTCAACCGATCTTTTCCGTCAGGAAAATATCTTGTGAGGGTTGGGCGGTCGTCGGCTGACTTGGGTGAACCCAAGGCCTGTCTCTTATACACATCTCCGAGCCCACGAGACCGAGGCTGATCTC
>CAJXTM010000270.1 GCA_913061385.1 uncultured Rhodopirellula sp.
GGTTAGCCGAGATGGGGTGCTTGCTTTCTGTTGGCTCGGATTTCTCGCTGCTCATTTCGTTGTTCGACGTCATGATCGAACGTACCTATTCCAGAATCGAAGGTTTGAGCAGCCGCAACGATTCCTCTTCGTTCATGTTTTCTGGTGTGGCCACATATTCGCCCGTCGAAATGAATGGTTCGGCAGTTTTACCATTGATTGAGTCCACTATCGTCTTGACGGCCTGGTAACCCATCTGCACCGGGTCTTGAATGACGATTCCACTACAGGAACCATCGCTAAGTGCCTCTGTCAGAGCATCGCTCGGATCAAACGCGATCAGTTTGACCTTTTTGTTCAGGCCAGCATTTCGCAAAGACTCAAGGGTCCCGTTGGCATTGGGTTCGCAGACTGCGAAAATTCCGGCCAGATCATTACCGTAAGTTTGCAGCAGTTGATCTACCTTTTCTTTGGATGAAGTGGTGTTGTCCCCGCCGCGTTGGTCGGACGAAACTACTTTGATTTTCGGATAATCTTTCAGGCCGTCAAGGAATCCCTCTTCTCGTTGCTCAGTGCTTTCACTGCCCGCAATATAACGCAGCAAGATGACATTGCCTTTTTCGCCAATGGCTGTGGCCATTTGCTTGGCTGCCATTTTCCCACCTTTGTAGTTGTCGGTTGCGACGTAACTGACGATTTCTGGACCTTTATCGAGTCCGCTGTCAAAGATCACCACGGGGATGCCTTCGCCAATTGATTCTTCCACTGCATCGACGAGACCACCTTTCTGGTTCGGGGCTAGAACGATCCCGTCGACCTGCATGGTGATCATGTTCTTGACCACTTCGATTTGGCTACCGGTATCGCTTTCGACAACAGGCCCGCGCCAGATGATTTCAACGTCACCGATCTCCGTTGCGGCTTTCTGAGCGCCGAAATGAACGGACTTCCAAAACTCGTGGCTGGTTCCCTTGGGGATCACTGCAATCCGCAGGGATGTGGTTGGGTCAGCTGAGGGGCCGCATCCAACCATTGGTGCAAGTAAAACCAGACCGAGGAAAAAAGCATTTGCCTGCAGGAATCGATACACCGGGCGTTACTCCATCAAAGAAATGTGGGAATTCTACGTTAACAGTGTAGCTATTTGCTGGCGTGAGGGGGTCACTTTGGTTCATTTCAGGATTGAAAATCGTACGTTTGTAGAGCCGTAAAATCAGCCTAAACGGCTGCAATCAACATTTATGGCCTGACCGGCAAAGCGGTCGCGATTTTGTGTAAGAAGACGCGAGAGCAATGCAGTTTTGACTTTCATCTCGTGAATGAATGTCAACGGAACTCTGCCAGGGGTTAGTTGGGCTGGATCTAAGAGTTCTTAGTGTCCAGATGAGACCTGAATTGATTTTGCAAGCTCTGGTACATCGGTTGGGCTTTGCCGTTGCCAATGGCGGTTCCATTGACTCGGTTTGCGAACCAGAGACCTCCGTCGGTTCCCATCAACAATACCTCATCGGCGGTCATTAAATCATCTGTGGATATTGGAGAGTTCGCCCAGTCGATTTGAAGCTCTTGGGCTAATTGTTCGACAAATGATTGAGTGATGCCGCGCAATACTCGGTTTCGTGGCGGCGATAAAATCTTATCGGCGTTGACAATGGCGATGTTTGAGATGCTTGTTTCGGTGATTGTGCCATCATCATCGAGTAGTACTCCTGATGCTGTGGCGTCTTTCTTTTGAGCTGCCTGGTCTGCGAGATGGTAGTGAAGTCGTGATCGGACTTTGATAGTTCTCGGCCAACACAGTGGAGATGGTTGTTGGATTCTAGTAATCACGAGGGGTTGTCCGGAATCCTGCCGCTGCTGGATTCTTTCAAGGTTGAGTCGATTGATATGCATCCCAAAGGTGGCTGATCCTGACTCCGCTGTCCCGGTGCTCGCGAACATCGTGATTCCGAGTTCGCCTTCCGAATCGAGCAGAGATTGGTTTCTGGATAGCAGTTCACGAAGCAATGCGGCGATTTCGGGCAACGCAGGCAAACCTACGATCCCCATTTCCGAAGTGCTGTGTTGCCAGCGATGCAAATGATCCTCAACCGCGAACATCACCTGACCGTAAGTTCGCAGTCGTTCAACGGCGGTGGCACCTTGGCGAAATCCCCCGTCTTGGACGCTGATCATCATCTGATTCTGGGGTACCCATTCGCCCCCCAGAAAACCAGTTGGGATCGAATCAGCTTTTTTACTGGGCTTCGATGTCGTCGGTGTCATTAATCAAATCGGCCATGATATTGGCTGCGTGACGGGACTTGGTGTAGTAGTCCAGTTCGTCGTGACGCAGACCGATGTAAGAGGAGTAGTCGCGGGCAACAACAGGAAGTTCTGTACCGTCCGCACGTGGTGCGAATGAGCGTGGCCCTGTGTAACCAAGTGCTAATCGACCGCGAACTTTGTTGATCAACCAGTACCGTTTCAGGACTGCATCGCGTCGATTGTACAGCAGTGCCAGGCGATCCAGATTTTTGGTTGCCAGTGCATGGTAACCATTTTCGGACAGACAGTAACTGTCGATGGCGGGCGCAACCAGTCCCACGTCCACGGTCGCACCGGTCGTAGTTGGCCCTGGCAAAAGACGCCCTCCCAGCTCTCCTCCGGCCAATGAATGCAGTGCCCCGGTGATGACTCGACTGCCAAAACTAAAGCCAATCATTTTGGTTGATTCGGCTTGCTTAAGCTGTTTTCGAAGTAGCCATGCAAGGTACAGGCCTTGTGCATCCGTTCGCGATGCCTTGCGGCGGGCATCATGGAGCAGCGTGCCCTGCTTGGTACTGGGCCAACTCCAAATCACCCAATCCATCGGACGCTTTTCATCGCAGCGAGTGATGTTTCGGTAGACTGAAAAGCTACGAGAAATCACTTTGTTTGATGCCATCCGATTTCCATGCACATAAACCACCACCTGACGTTCCGGCGTCAGTGCATCGAGATACTCTTCCAGTGTCGAGGGAGATGACTTGCCTCGGCAGTCCAGGCGTTGAATACGCAGTTCCGGTGAGTCGAGGTTAACGTTGCAAGTGGAACTTGTGAGCGAACGCGTGCTGATCATCCAGAATCGGTCGGCTACGTCAGGAATCTTCGCCAGACTGATCTGTTCGCGAGCTGACCTGATCGCGGCGTCAGTGCCGCTTTCTGTCAGTGAGGGCTGCGGATCCGTCAGCAGCGAACTAATCTCATTTTGTGACAGTGTATGCGGCGCTGGCCATGGAAGAGGCTCTTCCGCAGGCGTTTGGCGAGACATGCAAAGGGAAACCAACGCAGCAGCGAATGCGGCGGCAGGTTGTTTTCGATTGTGGTGGGAATGCTTCATGGGGAACAACACGTCAGCGATTCTTGGTGGAAGTTCTCTCGGGTCACCACATTGTTGCAGAAAAAAAACAATGTTGCGTTTGCACATCATTGTCTGTGGCCTAATTTTTAGTGGTCTCGTGTTTGAGACTACCGAATACGCTCGCTATGCATATGAAGGAAGATAACATGAACACTCGCATTTGCTCGGTCATCGCGATTATGACGCTTGTGACCTTTAGTTCCGGATGCACTGGAATCAAGAATTTTCTGTTTGGTCGTGGTGCCCGATGCGGACTCTGCAGTGGTGGCTCAGTGGCGCCTCAGTTTGGCAATGCCATGCAGGCCCCCAACCCGTCTGGCCCTTATCAGCAATCTGCTGGTGGATGCAATGGCCAAGTTTATTCGGCACAGCCCTGTAATGGTTGCGGGGCAACAGCACCAAATAATTGCGGCTGCGGGAATTACGGCGTTGCCGATCCTTACCAGTCTGGTCAGATGATTCCTCAAAATGGTCAAATGATGGGGGGCGCAGGCGGCCCAATGCAAACCGACAGCTTCAACGCACGTAAGTTTGATGCTGACGGCAGCAGAATTCTGTGGGAAGAGTCCCCTGCCAGCAACTCGCTGTAAACCACCGCGGATTCACTACTACTGTTAGACCTGTTCAGGGCCAGTTAGCTAAACTGGTGTTACCGTAGCGAGCGACGGTCGGAGTAAAGGTTGCCTCGAGCGATGCTTTACCCCGACCGTTCGGTTTTTATTTCACCCCGTGTGTTGGTGTCGGATATGAATGTTCGGATGATTAGCTTGAGTTCCAACCGTTTTCTGAATCGTCGCCATGCTCTGTCCTGTGGTCTGGCAACACTGGGCATGTACTCGTTGCCGCACGCAATGGCTCAGGATCAGGCTGGTGAAAAATCAGAGGAGTCTGGCGACACTCGACTCAGTTACGAAACACCACAAGTGCAGAACTGGCGAATTGGTCTGGTGCTTAAAACACCTGTGACATGCACTGATGTTTTCGCCACATTCCCTGTTCCGATGAATTGGCCCGAGCAAAAGGTCACGGTCACGGGGCGAACCATTGATCCGCAAGTGACAGCGTGGGATACCCGTGAGCTTGGTGGCGGAGTGAAGCAGGTGATGTTGAAAATGGCTCGTGTGCCGGCGGGTTCAACCGTCGAGATGACATTCAATATCGCCATTGAACGATCTCGAATTTTGGGGCCAACTAAGACGGATGATCTTGTTGTTCCGGCAAAGATAGGACGTGACCTGCGGTTTTTCCTTTCCAGTAGTCCCTATATCGATAGCAGCAATGCACGTATCAAGGCGGCATGGCGAGGACTTTCGGAAGAAGAGGTCCCCAACGCTTGGGCTCGTGTTGAGCAGATTTACGATTTCGTCCGCGACAAGGTCAAGTATGTCGAGGGTGATTTGATGAACGCATCGCAGGCGCTGCGAGAGGGACGCGGTGACTGCGAGGAAATGACGAGCCTGTTCGTCGCCCTGTGCAGAAACGCAAAAATTCCCGCTCGGATGGTTTGGATTCCCGAGCATTGTTATCCCGAGTTTTATCTTGAGGATGCTTCGGGCAAAGGGCATTGGTTCCCCTGTCAGGCTGCTGGAACACGCCAGTTCGGTCGGATGGATGAATACCGCCCCGTGTTGCAAAAGGGAGATCGCTTTAAGGTTCCTGAAAAGCGAACACCAACACGGTATGTGAGCGAGTTCTTCAAGTGTGACAAGAAAGGCAAGAGTAACCCGGACCCGAATTTCATTCGCGAGCTTATTGACGTTTGATCTAGCAAGTCCTCCGATCCAACGCCGTCAGCAGACAGGACGCCGTCAGCAGACAGGACGCCGTCGGCAGACAGGACGCCGTGACCAAAAGTGGCTGGTGAGCGGTCAGGCTGGATCACCGTGTCGATCGAACCACTACTTCACACTCAACGTTCAGAAAATCGCGATTAGGACGATTCAAAGTCGCACAGGATCGTGTTGATGGTGACGTTGCACCGAGCTCATTTTTCCTTGTTCTTGCCAGCGTCCTTTTTGGAAGCTTTGTTTTTCCCGGCCTTGGGTTTGCTTTTTCCTTTTTTTTCCTTCGAGGCTTCCTCGTCGGAGCCTTTGTTTTGCAGGGTTGGATCTTCAAGTGTTGCGAGTTCTACCTTCAGCATGATCTCTTTGCCTTTGCGGTAGATCTTGATGTCTTGGATAGAGCCCACCGGTTTGCGTTCAACGATCTCTTGGAAGTTACCGGGATCACTGACTTTTTCGCCTGCGAATTCAACGATCACGTCGAGCGGTTCAATGCCAGCCTTTTCGGCTGCTGAGTTTTTTGTGATTTGGTATGCGAGCACGCCCAATCCAACTGGCAATTTGAATTTGCCAGCAATCTTCGGGTTCAATTCGGCCATGCGGATGCCAATGGCAGCTCGACGTACTTTGTTGTGTTTCGCCAGTTCATCAGCGATCCATTTGGCCTGATTGATTGGAATTGCAAATCCAATTCCTTGGTAGGAACCGTTGCGTGACGCGATCGCAGTACTGATAGCGATTGCTCGTCCATCAAGATCGATGAGTGGTCCGCCAGAGTTTCCCGGGTTGATGGCGGCGTCAGTTTGAAGTAGCCGACCTCGGCTGATGCGTCTTAGGGCACGATCTTTTGCACCTGTCTCTTATACACATCTCCGAGCCCACGAGACCGAGGCTGATCT
>CAJXTM010000271.1 GCA_913061385.1 uncultured Rhodopirellula sp.
CTACACGTAAGGAGTCGTCGGCAGCGTCAGATGTGTATAAGAGACAGGCACCGTGATGATCGGCAGCCTGTTCGCAGGCCTCACCGAAAGTCCGGGAAAGGTAATCCTGTACCAAGGTAGGACATTCAAGTCTTATCGAGGAATGGGTTCAATGGGCGCGATGGTGAAGGGAAGTAGTGATCGGTACCGGCAAAAAGGCACTGAAGCGGGAAAACTTGTTCCTGAAGGTGTCGAAGGTCGCGTACCTTTCAAAGGACCTCTCAGTGATTACCTGTACCAACTGGTTGGGGGATTGCGAGCAGGTATGGGTTACGTAGGAACAAAGACGATTGACGAACTGAGACGAGATGGCAAGTTCATTCAAGTCTCAGCCGCGACGGTTAGGGAGAACCATCCGCATGACATTGCGATTACTCAAGAAGCGCCAAACTACAGTCCAGACGTCCAAACGGGCGAAGCTGGCTAAGCTCGTCCTTTATCTGGCGGGTGCCTCCGTCAGCATGGGCATGGTCGGTGAACTGGCTGCACAGCAACCAGCCTCAACCGGCCGACAAGTTAATTCACCCAGCTATCCTGGTCAGTTACGACCGGTACCGAAAGCTGGGTTTGAAAGGTCCACGGGTCCGGCAACCCGTTCTCAGCATCAAAGCCGGGATCTGAGTTGGCGAAAGAGTACTTCCCCGCCCCATGGTCTCGAGACGCCAGTTCCTAAGGCAACGTCGCTGCAGCTCATGCGGACATCCCCCACGACTCAAGGGCAAAGTGTCATCCGGCAGGTGTCAGGCGAGTCGATGACCACGCCATCGCACAATACAACTCTGCAATCCTACAGCAGCCGGCGAAATTACGCAGGTTCAGGACTGCAACTGGCGAAAACCGCTCCTACACTCCATTCCATTAATGGAGTTGGAA
Source organism: uncultured Rhodopirellula sp. (assembly GCA_913061385.1). GTDB lineage: Bacteria > Planctomycetota > Planctomycetia > Pirellulales > Pirellulaceae > Rubripirellula. Next base: position 913 of record CAJXTM010000271.1, read on the forward strand.
ATCGAGCAACGTCTCAAATCCAGCCTTTGAACACCAACGTTCCCACCTCGGATGTGTCCAACGCTGCATGGAACGGAAGTCCCCCAGCGAACGCAGGTCCAGAACCCAACTATTTTGCTGATCCATTCAGTGATAACCCACCCACTGCATCGCTAAATCTTCCGACCATTCCCTCTCCGGCAATGGTTCGGCAAGAATCGTCAGCCCATCCACGCAGCAGGCATGCTGAAAGCATGCCGATGGAGTTGCGGCCTGCCAATGGATTGCGAAACAACATCGCACAACTGGAACTGCCCACGACAGGTCCACCAGCAGCGGTAAGACCAAACCCTGTGCCGCCTGCCAAGCCGAGGGCAGTGCCACCTGCCGAGCTAAAAGCGGTGCCAGAACTAAGAATCCCCACCCAAGCTGCACCGTTGGAACTGGCGCCACCGCAAGCTAAAACTGCACCTGTTTTGCCAAGGCAAGCACCTCAAATCGCCCCACCGGCGGTTCCTGCCTTGCCGCCTCGCGACGAGCCAGCCACACCACCAGCTGCAAATCCAGTCGAATCCAAACCGGGGACATCGCTGGGTGAGATCATGAAAAAACGCTCTCCTTCCGACCAAGGGACCGAGCTTAAGACGCCGTCCACTGACACGGCGCCCTCTTTGCGTGGTGAGACAGTCCCACCTTCAAAACCCTTCAGTGAGCAAATTCGAAACGCCGATCAAATTGATCGCGATCGTCTCAACAGAGACGAAAAATCGAAACGCCGTTATGGAATTGGTGAAGATGTTCTGGAAGATCTACCGTTTTCCTGCGAAGATTTTCGCAAACGGATCGCTTCGCAGACGATCGATCAGGTGTCGCTCGACATTAGCCCTCCCTATCGCCCAGACGAAATGGATGAGAAACGCTATCAAGGTTTGAAGGAAGAATTTGACGAAAAGCAATCGATTCGAACCTGGCACGATCGCGATGGTAATGCCCTGACGACGGGAAGGTTAAATGATTTGGCCTACGAGAAAGCGGTGGTCGAGACCAACGACGGCTCGAAAGACACGTTGCCAATTAACCAGCTGAGTGAAGGCGACATCGCTTACATCGCTGACAATTGGGGACTCCCAAAAGAATGCTTGATTGAGCAGGTGGCTTACACCCCAAGAAAGTGGACGCCTTCGACCATGACATGGAAAGCATCCAATCTGTGCCACCATCCATTGTACTTTGAGGATGTGAATCTGGAGCGTTATGGACACACCCGTGGACCGCTTCTGGAGCCGGTTGTCCAGTCTGCACACTTCTTTGCAAACATTGCAATACTGCCATACAAGATGGGTGTGCACTGTCCTTCGGAATGCCAGTACGCACTTGGCTATTACCGCCCGGGCAACTGTTCTCCTTGGATCAAACCACCTGTGCCAATCAGCGCTCGTGGGGCAATCGCTCAGGCCGCCACGATGACGGGAATGTTCTGGTTGATTCCATAAACGGAACTCAGAGAACAGCCCCTAGCCGGGCTGTGAAATGGCGAACAGAAAACCTGCCCTTGGGCAGGTTTTTTTATGCGGGCTCCAATCTAACGGAGACAGTTCGACTTTTGAAAGCTGACGGCCCCAGCCCGGCCAAGCAGCCAATCATCCTGATTACCCAAGAAGCCAACACGGCTTACTTCTAATCACGATCAAGCGAAGCTTTGAATGCGGGTGGCAGAAGCCTGCCCCTGCGGCGTGATATTGATATTGATAAAGGACTGACCCGCGGAGACACCACTTTGGCCACACGCATTGATGGGGCAAGCTGCATCCAATTCCGACAGGTTCCTGATTGCAAACAGTTCTCCTCCCAAAGATTTCAGGCTGGCCACAAGTTCGACCATCCCACCACCGGCACCCAGATTGCCCATGTGCCCTTTGGCAGTGGTCACTGGTGGTTGCTCCGCTGGCTCTCCAAACACCTCACGAATCGCCTCAGCCTCCTGACGATCACATTCCTGCGTTCCAAGTCCATGTGCATGGATATGGCCGATAGTTTTTGGATCAGCATCTCCGATCGCTGCTCGCAAGACATTAACAAAAGCTTGTTTTAAGAAGTCTCCATTTGGAGCTTTTCCAACGGCGCTGCTGCCGTAGCCGACGACTTCAGCAAGAATGTTCGCATCTCGGGACTGCGCGTTGGATAACGTTTCGCAGATCATTGCTGCAGCCCCTTCACCAACGACACTTCCATCTCGTGTCTTGTCAAACGGACGCGACATGTTGCCGGGGTCTGCTTGATTAGCTGCAAGCTTTTCCTGCAGCGAAGCGTGTAGAGTTCGTAACGGATGAATCCGTGATCCAGTCGAACCCACAACCAAGGCATCTGCATGCCCTCGCACAAGAGTGGAATACGCTTCTGACAAAGCAGCTCCCGCCGATGCCTCACGAACGGTAATTGAATTATTGGGTCCACGCAGATCATTGTAGATTGCAATGTGACTCGCTGGCATATTGGGCAAATACTTGAGTAACCACAACGGGTTCACTTCCGGTTTGCCTGTCTGTCCCCATTTACTGAATTGAAATTCGCCTGACTCATCCAGACACTTACTGATACCAGTCGCGAATTCTTCTGGCAAAGACATGATGTAGTCGCAACCGTAAACCACACCCGTGCGATCCCGATCCCGGGTGTCCATATCCAGCCCAGCATCATTCAAGGCGAGTTGTGCAACGGCAACGCCCATCTCAATTTCACGACACATGACCTTGCTGCCCTTGCGAATCGTCCGCTGCAGCTTTTTGTCCATCGGTCCATAATCTGAAATATCACCGGTAAAGCCCCTGGCTTCGGCACCAAAATCCGTGCAGAGTACACCGAGGGGAACCTCACTGAAGGGTCCCACCGCGCTAGTACCCAAGTGCAGCGATTTCAACAGAGAATCAGGATCGTTGCCCAAAGGGCTAACGACTCCCAATCCGGTAATGACAACACGTTGAGAAGAGCTTTTATCCATGGATCGCGAAGCTTGCGGGCCAGAAGTGGTGAGAATCTGCAGACAGGATCAGCCAATCCGCTGGTCAGTTAGTCTGGGCATTCTAATCAGACTGACGATCGGATTTCAGGGGGGTCAAACCCGGTTCCGAATGCAAGCTGACCTAAAAATCCAGTCAGATTAGCGCAGATTATGACCTGCACTTACCAAATCAGCCCAGCCCAATTTTAATCAATAACGACCGCGGCTGGTTTGATTTTGAGGAGTAGCCATCTGCATCGCTGGACCTGTGTGTGTCAGATTTGCCGAAGCCCGACCCTTGAATTGAATGAACATCAAAGCATCAGCCCGCCCCGTGGTCGTTCCTGTGAGCATGCTCATGTTCAAAAACGACATCGGTGATTTTGACTCGCCATCCGGACTTGCGACCACGCCGCAGGACAGCAACAGAATCATGTCGGAAGGCCAACGGAACCTCTCGTTCAAACGCCAGCTAACCACCTGTGGCACGTCGATCTGAGCACGGTGGACCTGATTGTTCTGGAGTGGTAATTCAAGATCCACCGGCAATAGCTTGTCAAGTTGGTCAATTTCAGCCTTAATCACACAGTCAATCACTTTACCATCGGTGCTGAGCAAAGGACTGATCTCAACCTTGTAGCCAACATGTATTTCTCCCGTTTCAGGCTCGTACGGTGGCCAGCCCGTTGGGGTCTGTCGCATGTTGCGAACGTAATTCTTACCCACAGTGCTGGTCAGATTTTGAGTCTGCCCGTTGTGCAGGACCAAGTTTAAGTCCTGCGTGACGCGAGTATCAGTCCGCTGCCGAAGTTGGTTCATCACCATGGCTGCGTTCTCTTTGCTCAATAGCCAAGCCTGCACCCCGGGTGAATCAACACCCACATGCTGCATTAATAAATGAGCACGATTCCGCCAGTTCGGATTACCAACATTTAAAACTTTGACACTCAGCACCTGAGGCTCGGTATCACCGGCGACAAATTTTTCCACCACTTCCCCGACCAACTGATGCATCTCGGGAGTGTGATAAACGGAGAGCGTGTTGTGGTCTGCGTTCAAGAATCCAAAAGGTGGACTGAACCAAGCATCGCTTCCTGTTTCGCGAATGATCCAATCAACGACAGCCTGTTCGGGACGAACAACCTGATTCAAATGACCTGTATAAGGTGAAAGATCGTATTTTCGATACTTCTGCCCCGCATTTGAAGGCAGGGTTTTATCGGCGGCGACCGAAGGTGCAGCAGTACGTGCTTGCCCCAAACTTTGGACAGCTGTTTGTCCCGCAGTTGCCGGAGAAGCAGTTGCCGGAGAAGCATTGCTAGGAGCAACGGTGCTACCACCTCCGCCAGGCAAACCAAATCCCTGAGCGAATACGAAATCGGTGCCCCAACCCATTGTTGAGACAGCCATGACAGTTAGTAGCGTTGAAAGACGCATCGATTCCATTCCCTGATCGATTCCACATTGTGGGACAGAGGCCTGCCCGCAGTAATCTTGCCTATAACGGCTAGCTGCTGAACGGGGCAAGATGGAATCATGATCACAGCCAAAGCCAATGGCTGTTGCTAGCATCAGCGACTCAACTGAGCATTCATCTCAGTGGTCGCCTCAGCCACGGCGTCCTGCCAACGGGCATCACCAAAGCGTTGACGATATTCCTCTCGGGCGTGGGCAAAAATGATGTGACGAGAGCTATTCACCACAGCACCCATTCCATTCTCATCAAGCCCCACAAGGACATCAGCAGCCCCGCCTCCCTGGGCCCCGAAGCCGGGAACCAGAATCCAACTTCCCGGCATGGCCTGACGCAACTCGGCAAGCTGCTCGGGGTAAGTCGCACCAACGACAGTTCCGACAGGTCCATAGCCGGATTCACCGAGCCGACTGGAATTGAACTCGGTGACCAATTCAGCAACACGTTGATAGACCGTTTTCCCGGCAGTCACACGATCCTGCAGCAAGCCACCGCCCGGATTGGAAGTTTTGACGAGCACAAAGATGCCCGCCGCACGCTTATCACACATTTCAACAAACGGCTGAAGGCTGTCTTCTCCCAAGTAAGGGCTGACAGTCAAGCTATCGCTGCCCCAAGGACTCGCCTCGCCAAGATAGCCATCTGCGTAGGCCGTCGCGGTACTGCCAATATCA